>JABMML010000007.1 GCA_013205585.1 Chitinophagaceae bacterium
ACCTTAGAAGCTTACCACGAAGCTTATAAAAATAGCATCGACCATCCTGAAAAATTTTGGGGAGAGATTGCAGAAAATTTTACTTGGCGTAAAAAATGGGATCAGGTATTGGATTGGAATTTTACGGAACCTAAAGTTGAATGGTTCAAGGGAGGCAAATTAAATATTACAGAAAATTGCATCGATAGGCATTTAGCAAAAACTGGAGACAAGCCTGCCATTATTTGGGAGCCCAATGATCCCAAAGAAAATCACCGCATTATTACTTACAAACAATTGCATTTAAACGTTTCTCAGTTTGCACAAGTGCTTATTAATAACGGCGTGCAAAAAGCAGATCGTGTTTGTATTTATATGGGTATGATTCCTGAGCTTGCCATTGCAGTATTAGCCTGCGCAAGAATTGGCGCTATTCATAGTGTCATATTCGGAGGCTTCTCTGCGCAAAGTATTGCAGACCGATTAGACGATGCGAAAGCTACTTATATTATTACTTGCGATGGAGCCTACCGTGGTGCCAAAGACATTCCATTAAAATCAATTATTGACGATGCACTAGTGGGCAATACCACCATAAAAAATATAATTGTTTGTTCAAGAACTAGAACCGCTGTATCTATGTTAAAAGGCCGTGACCTTTGGTGGGAAGATGAAATTAAAAAAGTAGAAGCACAAGGTATAACATCGGTGGAAGCAGTAGAGATGGATGCAGAAGATCCTTTATTTATTTTATATACTTCAGGCTCTACGGGTAAACCTAAGGGCGTGGTGCATAGTACAGCAGGTTATATGGTGTATACCAATTATACTTTTGTAAATGTTTTTCAATATCAACCCAATGATTTATTTTTCTGTACTGCCGATATTGGTTGGATTACAGGACATAGTTATATAGTGTATGCGCCATTGAGTGCAGGCGGTACTTCTTTAATGTTTGAAGGTATTCCTACTTTCCCTGATGCAGGAAGGTTCTGGGATATCATTGATAAATTCAAAGTCAATATTTTATATACCGCTCCTACTGCTATAAGATCATTGATGAGTTTTGGATTAGGCCCAGTGAATGGGCATGATTTAAGTAGTTTAAAAGTATTAGGCACCGTAGGAGAACCTATTAATGAAGAAGCATGGCATTGGTATGACGAGAATATTGGTAAGAAAAAATGTCCCATTGTAGATACTTGGTGGCAAACAGAAACAGGGGGCATTATGATATCCAATATGGCGGGTATTACGCCCGGCAAACCTGGTTGGGCCACTTATCCGATGCCTGGTGTGCAAACTATTTTAGTAGATGATAAAGGAGCAGAAGTAACTACCATCGAAGAAGGTTTGTACCGTGGAAATTTATGCATCACTCAACCTTGGCCTGCCACCATTCGAACAACATATGGCGACCATGAAAGATGTAGAACCAATTATTTCGCCACTTATCCTAATTTATATTTTACAGGAGATGGTGCTTTAAAAAATGAACTAGGTCAAATTAGAATTACAGGCAGAGTGGATGATGTATTAAATGTAAGTGGACATAGAATTGGCACCGCTGAAGTAGAAAATGCAATTAATATGCACGCAGGTGTGGTAGAAAGCGCGGTAGTAGGTTATCCGCATGATGTGAAAGGGCAAGGTATTTATGCTTATGTCATTTATACCGGAGCGCATGATCAAGATTCACATGGCTCTACAGATATGATTAGAAAAGATATTTTACAAACAGTGACTAGAATTATTGGACCTATTGCCAAACCAGATAAAATACAATTTGTGTCGGGGCTTCCTAAAACACGTTCTGGAAAAATTATGCGTCGTATACTTCGTAAAGTTGCAGAAGGTGAATTGAAAAGTTTAGGAGATACTTCAACACTGCTTGATCCTGCTGTTGTGGAGGAGATTGTTAAAGGAGTGCTTTAACAAATAATTATACTGCTCTTTAATAGATATGCATGAATCATCTTTTGCTTCGCGCTCGTCTTGATCGCTAAAATTTATAAACACAAATTAAAAGTCTGAACTCGCACTTCGTGCTCAAACATGCAGACTTTTTTAACTTTCGTATTTATAAATTTCTTTACGCTAAGACTCGAATCTCAGCAAAAGATGGTTCATTGCTATCTATATAAATTCATAAAACAAATTAATTGCCAGATGTCAATGCTAATACTAAAGCCAAATTAATTCCAAAGGCAACTCCCCAATTAGTCCAGACCTTACCTTGTTTAATTTTTTTAGCTTTTTGGTTATAACCTTCTGCATATTCAGCTTTTTTCATTAAATCTGTACTTGGATAGTTTAAATTTTCTTCTTTAGGATCAGCCGTAGAACATAATGCGGCAGGTATTAATCCAACTAATGGAGAAAGAAGTAAACTTGTTGCCATTACTGTTGTGCCAGCCCCTTTATATCCCTTATAATATTTTGAAGCATCAGCCTGCCCTTCTCTAAATAAGTCACGGCCCATTGGCACTATATTTTCTATTTTTTTAGTTTCATTAAATAAATCCTTTGTGCCATTCTCATACCTCACCATCAATAATTCTGATTTTAGAATTGTAAATATTGGGCCTGATTGATTGTCAAATTTTTTATACTTGACCTCAGTTGAAGTTACTTCAAGCACCTTGGCTAGAATATCATCACCTGACTTTTTTGTTAAAACATCTTGTGAAAAACACAATGTTGTAGATAACAGAAATATAAATAAACCTAGAAATAATTTTTTCATAAAATTTTTATTTAATTCCTACTCATATGGCTTTTCGGATTTCGCCTCGTTTTTATGGTTTCTGAACTCCATTTTAATTATATTTTTATTGTTTGTCAATTAGTGCAAAAACAATTTGAATTCTAGGAAAATTGCCCAAAATGTATGGCGGCTCTGATATATTTTCACCAAGGACTATAAATGATTTATTTTGTCTATCGGCAAAAATATCAGCTCTTCTTTCAACTTTGGACCTAATTGATTCGATTGATTCGAACCCAGATCCAGCTCTTTGGTATACTGTATAAATATCACTTACTGGATAATTATGATTCATTAATCTAGGAGCTGAATTAAAATAAGGTTCTCTTCCATTAAAACGAGCAATGGGTGAAGAGGTTGCACAACTAGCTAAACCAATAACTAATAAAATAAAATACAAAAATTTAAATTTTACCATTTTCAAGAATTTTAGGATTTCAACGATATATAATAATTAATCAAATATAAGGATAATTATCCCTATGACAAATTATCCTTAAGTTATCTATTTGTATTGTGAAAAAAAATACTAGAAAACCATATTACAGGGATGACGAATTCTTAAAAAAGATTGGTGAAAAAGTTCGCTTTTTAAGGCAAGAAGCTGGTCTATCTCAAATGGACTTAGCGTTTCGTTGTAACGATAAAGATTATAGCCAAATAAATAGATTAGAACTTGGAAAGATAAATTTCTCCGTTTCTTATCTGAAATTAGTTTCTAATGCACTAAAGGTCAAAGTAATGGACTTAATTCCTGAAGAATAAATTTAAGAAATAAAGTAAAATATAAATACAATCCTAAGTGTACTTTTGAGTAAGAAGACGCGGACGAGCGTCTGATGAATGAGGGGCTATGGATTAATACTCTATTTATAAAGTAAATAAATAAAATACAATCCTAAGCGCACTTTTGAGCAGCGCGAGAGGGAGCGAAGGATTGCTATTTTATATTGACTTTATAAATCCCTACTGGGTCATTAAGTTTTTCAACTTATTCGAAATCAAGAACAAAATGATGGAAGCAATCCCTGCCATGAATACGAAGAACATAAAGAACTCATTCAAGTTGCTAATTTGATAGCCCGCAAAAGAAGTAATTTTTCCATTTTCAGGATACAGGGCACTAAATACACCTGCTAATTTATTCGCAAAGGCGTTCGCTGTAAACCATACTGCCATTAATAAAGAGGCAAATTTAATAGGGGCTAATTTATTGAAAATAGCTAGGCCAATGGGCGATAAACAAAGTTCACCAAAGGTATGCATCATATACATTCCTATTAACCAAATCATACTTACTTTAATACCCGTACCTACGCCGTTCACTCCAGTGGCTATCCATAAATAACCAACGGCAAGTAACATTAAACCCATGGCCATTTTAAAAGGAGAAGAGGGTTCTCTTTTTGCCTTACCTAATTTAATCCATACCCATGCGACTAAGGGAGCAAGTGTTACAACAAATAAAGAATTGAGTGATTGAAAATAACTTGCTGGCACTACATAAAAACCCAAGTCTCTTTGCGTATTTTCTGAAGCAAAAAAAGTAAGCGAGGCGCCTGCTTGTTCAAAGGCGCTCCAAAAAAAGATTACGAAAAAAGATACCGTAAATAACACGGCCACTTTTTTCTTCTCAATAAGATCCAATGATTTATCTGAAAAAATAACAAATGAGATTAAAACAATACAAGCAAGTAATAACCAAAATAAATAACTTACTACTTTAATATCAATATATACTAAAGCAATAGTGCCCAAAGAAATTAAAAATAAAAAGCCCACCATCACTGGAATTTTTTGAAACCATTTTGGTGCATCTTTAGGCGCCTCCCCAATGGACTGCCCTTCTGCATTCACTAAATATTTTTTCTGAAAAACTATTTGTGTAATTACACTTAGTAACATAGCAACGCCCCCTGCGAAAAAAGCCCATTTAAAATCGCCATTTTTACCAGTCTCTCCAAAAAGGCCGCAGACTGCTGGCCCTAATGCGCCACCGGTGTTAATACCCATATAAAAAATAGTGTAGGCTGCGTCAATTTTAGAATCGCCCTTGGCATACAACTGCCCCACCATGCTTGAAATATTGGGCTTGAAAAAACCATTGCCTGCAATCATACATCCCAGACCAATATAAAATAAAGGCATAGCCAAGCCTGCATTTTCATAAAAATGTCCACAAAAAAATAGTACAAATTCTCCAATGGCCATTACCAAGCCACCTGCAATGATAGAGCGGTTATTGCCCCAATACCTATCGGCTATATAACCTCCTAAAAGAGGTGTTAAATAAATCAATCCCGTATAGCTACCATATACTTGAGAGGCAAAAACTTTATCAAATAACAAGGCCTTGGTTAAAAACAAAACCAAGATAGCACGCATACCATAGTAGTTAAAACGCTCCCACATTTCAGTTGCAAACAAAACATATAATCCCTTCGGGTGTTTCTGTGTGGTAGCTGACATAATTATTTGTTTTATTTAATTGACCCAATTTAATAAAATCCATTCAATAAATTTTACTTTCGTGGTGCAATCCCTTTAATTATGAATATTTTACTCATTGGTAGTGGTGGAAGAGAAAATGCTTTAGCGTGGAAAATGGCGCAAAGTCATCAGTGTGATGAAATATTTGTAGCTCCTGGAAACCCTGGTACTGCTGAATTTGGAACGAATTTACCCATTGAAATAAATGATTTTGATGCCCTTAAAAAAGCGGCCATTGAGCACCAAATAGAAATGATTGTGGTAGGGCCAGAGGAACCGCTTGTAAAAGGGATTTATGATTTTTTCAATGACGATCCCTTAACGGCTCATATCAATATCATTGGTCCTTCAGCCCAAGCAGCACAATTAGAAGGTAGCAAGGCTTTCAGTAAACATTTTATGCAAAGGCATCAAATACCTACGGCTAGTTACGCCGAATTTACACTTGAAAATTATGAGCAAGGTCTTGCCTACATTAGCGCTCATGCAGTTCCCATTGTTTTAAAAGCAGATGGACTGGCGGCGGGCAAAGGAGTTATTATTGCTACCACACACCAAGAAGCATTGACCAGTTATAAAGAAATGCTACAAGACAAACAGTTTGGTGCAGCCAGTGATAAAGTAGTGATAGAGGAATTTTTGGAAGGTATTGAAGTAAGCGTTTTTGCTTTAACCGATGGAACTCATTATCAAATTATAGGACATGCCAAGGATTATAAAAGAATTGGCGAGGGCGATACAGGATTAAACACGGGTGGTATGGGCTGCGTGAGCCCTGTTCCTTTTATGGACGCTACTTTTATGGCTAAAGTAACTACTCAAATTGTGGAGCCCACTATTAAAGGTATTTTGCAGGAAGGCCTTGTTTATAAAGGATTTCTGTTCTTTGGACTCATGAATTGCAAGGGGGAACCCTATGTTATTGAATACAATTGTCGTTTAGGAGACCCAGAAACTGAAGTAATTCTACCGCGTTTGCAAACCGACTTAGTAAGTCTACTAGCTGCTGCCGATAATGGTACTTTAGAGGATGTGAATATTCAATATCATGAGGAGTCCTTTGCAACTGTGATGGCCGTAAGTGGCGGTTATCCTGGATCTTATGAAAAAAACTTTCCCATTCAAGGAATAGAGCTTGCACAAAAATTACCTGACAGCCTTGTATTTCAAGCTGGTACAGGGTTTCAAGATAACGCAATAGTTACTAAAGGAGGTCGTGTGCTTGCTGTTACTAGCCAAGGCAAAGACCTTCAGCAGGCCGTTGAAAAAGCGCAAAAAGCACTTTCAACTATTCAGTTTGAAGGCATGTATTTTAGAAAAGATATTGGTTACGAGTTTGCATAAAATTTTGGGTTAAAAAAACTTTACGAATCATTTGTAAAAAGCTTTGTATTGTAAGGATTTTAGATGAATTTTGCTTCAGTCAACTTGAACTATTCAAATAACGATCTATAATGGGATTATTTAATTTTTTTACGCAGGAAATAGCGATGGACTTAGGTACAGCCAACACGCTTATTATTCACAACGATGAAGTAGTCGTGAATGAACCTTCTATTATTGCTTTAAATAGGAATAATATGAAAGAAGTTTTAGGCGTGGGTAAAAAAGCATTGTTGATGCATGAAAAAACGCATGAAAGTATCAAAACAATTCGTCCCTTAAAAGATGGTGTAATCGCCGACTTTAATGCTGCTGAATTAATGATTCGCGAGTTGATGAAAATGATTTATCCAAAGAAGCCATTGTTTCCTCCAAGTTGGAGAATGGTTATTTGTATTCCTTCTTCTATTACTGAGGTGGAGAAAAGAGCGGTGCGTGATAGTGCTGAGCAAGCAGGCGCCAAAGAAGTATATATGATTCACGAACCGATGGCAGCTGCATTAGGAATTGGTATTGATGTAGAAGAACCTGTAGGAAATATGATTATTGATATTGGAGGTGGTACAACAGGTATTACAGTAATTGCACTTGCAGGAATAGTTTGTGATCAAAGTATTCGTATTGCAGGAGATGAATTTACTGCAGATATCATGGAAGCATTAAGACGTTATCATAGTTTATTAATTGGCGAGCGTACTGCAGAACAAATTAAAATACATGTAGGTGCTGCTTTAAAGGATTTAGACAATCCTCCAGATGATATGCCAGTGAATGGTCGTGACTTAGTAACAGGTATTCCTAAACAAATTATGGTTACTTATCAAGAAGTAGCCGAGGCTTTAGATAAGAGTATTTTTAAAATTGAAGAGGCTATCTTAAAAGCCTTAGAAACAACGCCACCGGAGCTTGCATCAGATATATACCGCAGAGGTTTATACTTAACAGGAGGTGGTGCACTACTGCGCGGTTTAGATAAAAGATTAAGTCAAAAAATAAAATTGCCCGTTCATGTAGCCGAGGATCCACTGAAAAGTGTGGTGCGCGGAACTGGTATTGCACTTAAGAATTATCAACGCTTTCCATTTATTATGAGATAATACCCAATGAAGAATATTATTGGCTTCATACGACAGAACTTTACTTTTTTTTTCTTTCTGATACTCCAAATTGTGTCATTGGTCATCTTGTCTTCCAATAGTAAAACTCATGAAACTTTTTTTGGTGGCTGGAGTAATCAGGTAACCGGCAATATCAATAGGTACTATTCTAGTTGGACTTATTTTTTTAGTTTAAAAGCAACCAACGAAAAATTAGCTGCAGAAAATGTGGCATTAAGAAATCAATTAGCTCAAAATTTTGTAGGCTTTGACACGACTAAAAAATTAGGTACCCTTATTTTAAGAAAAGATAGTTTAGAAAAAATTAGAAAGTTTTATTACTACCCAGCCAAAGTCGTAGGCAATACTTTCACGCTTCAAAAAAATTATATTATTATTGAAAGAGGAAGCAAGCAAGGTATTAAAAAAGATATGGCGGCCATTAGTCCCGATGGAAGCATTGTGGGCTTAGTAGTAGAAGTAAACGAAAACTATAGTACTATTATGAGCTTGCTGCATCGCAATAGTAAAGTAAGTGCAATGTTGAAAAGAGACAAGATTGCAGGCAGTATCGAATGGGATGGCGCCGACCCCAATATATTAGTACTTAAAAATATTTCAAAGAGTGCCGCTCCTAAATTAGGTGATACGGTTATCACCAGCCCCTACTCTTCAAATTTCCCGGCTCAATTAATGGTAGGACGCGTAACTAAAGTTATACAAGACCCCTCTAGTAACTTCTTAACCTTACATGTAAAGGCAGGCACTAACTTTTTTAATTTAGAATATATTTATGTAGTAGAGAATAAAAGAATGGAGGATCAAAACAAAGTACTTATAAAGGAGGTGGGCAATGAATAATTTATTAAAAAATACAGCTCGATTTATTTTGTTCTTATTAGTACAAATTGTCATTTTAAACGAAGTTCCTCCAGTTCATCAATTTATCACACCCTATATTTATTTTCTATTTTTATTATGGCTACCTTTTGGAGCAAGTCGTATTAGCACCACCTTACTTGGCTTTATATTTGGCTACAGCCTTGATTTATTTACCAAAACCCCAGGACTGCATGCAGCTGCCTGCGGTTTAATGGGATACCTAAGACCTACTATTTTAAATTTACTCCTATCTCAGGAAGCATCAGAAGAGGTGAACAAAGAACCAAGTGTTGCCACCATGGGCTGGGGCCCTTATGCTTTTTATGCATTTGCACTCACTTTTATTCACCATTTTTATTTAGTCTTATTAGAATGGTTGCAGTTTGGTAACTTTGGTTACTTCATTGGAAAAGTATTCTTCACTAGTATTATTAGTCTATTATTAATTTTTAGTGTAGAGCTTATCATGAACAGAAGAAAGCTAAAAAGATAATTCATGTCAATGTACAATTCGAATCGCGGGGGTATCATTCAAATTATCATTGGTATTATTTTTGTCTTAATCACTGTCCAACTAATTAGTTTACAAATATTTTCTAGTAAGTATGTACTTGCTGCAAATAACAATGCCATTTTTAGAAAAATTATTTATCCCGATAGAGGCATTATCTACGATCGTAAAAAAAGAGCCCTTTTAGAAAATACCATTAGCTATGACTTAGTGGTTATTCCCAATGAAGCCAGGGGCGTAGATACGGCTACTTTATGTGAAATTTTAAAAATAGATAAAGCCGAGTATAACAAAAGAATAGTGGAAGTAATTATTAAAAATACGCGCGTAAAATCGGGCATATTCGAGGCTTTTCTTTCTGCAGAATTATATGCGCAGTTAACGGAGAACTTATACCGCTTCCCGGGCTTCTCTTTATCCGAGCGTTCTATTCGTTCTTATCCTTACAATACAGCAGCGCATGTACTTGGCTATGTAGCAGAAGTAGATGTTAAATTTTTAAAAGTACATGGTGAAGAGGGTTACGAAATGGGCGACTATGCGGGCATGACAGGTTTGGAGAAACAATACGAGTCTATCTTAATGGGTCAAAGAGGTGTCAATAGATTTTTGAGAGATAATAAAGGAAAAATACAAGGCCCCTTTGAAAAAGGAGAATTTGATACCCTTGCCATTGCAGGTAGAAATTTATTTACCAGCATGGATGTAGAAGTGCAACAATTAGCAGAAAAATTATTGCAACACAAAATTGGAAGTGTGGTGGCATTGAATCCTAAAACAGGATCTGTGATTGCGATGGCTTCTAGTCCTGGATACAATCCTAATTTATTAACAGGTAATCAAAGAAGAAAAACAATTGGCAGGTTATTAACCGATACAGCGCGCCCTATTTATAATCGTGCTATTAAAGGTCAATACCCTCCAGGTTCTACTTTTAAACCTTTGGGTGCTTTGATTGCATTAGATGAGGGCTTAATCACGCCTAGTTTTGGATACAATTGTTTTGGATTATATACATCTTGTGGTGATCCTAGAAAATGCGAGCACCATAATGCCGGACACGCTGCTAATCTACAATTGGCTTTAGCTTATTCTTGTAACTCTTATTTTTTGCAAGTTTTTAGAATGGCTATTGACAATCCAAAATACCGTGATGCCAAAAAAGGTTATTTAAAATGGAAGCAATACATGAATAGTTTTGGCCTAGGTAGAAAATTAGGTATTGACTTGCCTAGTGAAAATAGAGCCAACATTCCTGATACCGCGCAGTACAATAAAGACTTTGGTGGTGCGAAGTACTGGAATAGTTGCTATATGTTAACCTTAGGTATTGGCCAAGATAGAATGACAGCTACTCCATTACAATTAGCCAATGCAATGGCCTTTATTGCCAATAAAGGACATTATTATATACCTCATTTTATAGATAGTGTAGAAGAAGAAGATGAAATAGATAAAAAATTATTGGAGAACTTTCGTGTGAAGCAAGAAGTGACCAAAATACCTACTGAATATTTTGATGTCATTAAAGAAGGTATGCATGATGTTACTGTTTTTGGAACGGCTGCATTTATTAAAGTACCTGGTCATGAATTTTGTGCCAAAACAGGAACTGCTCAAAACCCACACGGAAAAAATCACTCCTTATTTGTTTGCTTTGCGCCCAAAGACAATCCCAAAATTGCAGTAGCTGTGATAGTGGAGAATGCGGGCTTCGGTTCTACCTGGGCAGGCCCTATAGCAGGACTTCTTATGGAAAAATATTTGAATGATACTTTAACCAAAGAAAGTAAAACCAAGGTTGACTACTTATCCAATGTCGATTTGATGCCGGAATCCATTAAAGCTTGGTATGTTCGAAATAATAAAACCGAAATGCTTACTCCTATTGAATATAACAATGATGAATTAGCAGATATTTGGGATATGGAAATGCTTGCAGAAACAACAGCTATCAAAGTTAAAGTAGATACCATCAAAAAATTAGATACTGCAACACCGCCAGTAAAACCAGTAGCCCCTCCTATAAAAAATAAAAAAACTAAAGAAAATGCATTGAACCCTACACTTAAAAAAAAGAAAGCAAATAGTATAATAAATAATGTCAGCATCTAGTAACAATAATAATTTTTCAAAAGGTACCGACTTAGCCGTCATACTACTTTACCTATTCATGGTGGCTATTGGCATTATGTGCATTTTTATGGTAGAGTACAATCCTAATCTTACTTGGAGCAATTCTTTTTTAACGGCTAAAACGAATTATAGCAAGCAAATTTACTTTGCTATTTTCTGCGCATTTGTGGCCATCTTTATTTTACTTGTTGATAGTAAACTATTTACAGCCTTTGCTAATATTTCTTATGTGTTAGGTATTTTATTAATGATAGCTACCTTTTTTTTAGGTAAAAATATAAACGGGTCCAAAAGTTGGATTCCCATTGCAGGAGGTTTTAATTTACAACCTGCAGAATTATGTAAAATTTTCACTGCCTTAATTCTAGCAAAATTTATTGCTAAACCCGAAACCGATTTTACTAAATTAAAGTCGCATATCATCGCTGGTATTATGATTGCCCTTCCAGCGGTCTTATCCATCATGCAACATGAATTAGGCCTAGCCTTGGTCTATAGCGCTTTTATATTTGCAATGTACCGTGAAGGGCTACCTCCAGTCATTCTTGTTATCCTGCTTTCATTTGCCATATTGGTTATTGCTACTTTATTATTAGCACCTACTACCCTTGCTATTATTTTAACTGCCCTAGCAGGTTTATTTATTGCCAACATGATTAAAAGGTTCAAGCGTAATAAAAAAAATATCCTTATAGTGCTTGCTATTTGGCTAATAAGTTTTGGTACGGTTCGATTTGCAGTACCCTATATATTTAATAATGTATTTGAGTGTTACCAAAGTACCCGTATATATTCAATGATTGGTAAAGAGTATGATTGTTCTTTAAATAAAAAATCGGCTAGCTCCATTACAGAAAAGAAAAGTAAAAAACCCGATGACTACAACGTAAAGCAAAGTAAAATTGCCATAGGATCTGGCGGTTTTTGGGGTAGAGGTTTTTTAAAGGGCACACAAACTAGAGGAAGATATGTACCGGCACAGCATACCGATTTTATATTCACTTCCCTAGGAGAAGCTTTTGGTTTTGTAGGCACATTTACTTTCTTAGCGCTTTATTTATTTTTCTTGTTTAGACTTATTAGAATTGCGGAGAGACAAAGAAGTACTTTTTCAAGAGTATACGCTTATAGTGTGGTAGGTATTTTCTTTTTTCATATTGCGGTGAATATCTGTATGTCCATTGGCTTATTTCCTGTAGTGGGCATTCCACTGCCTTTAATTAGTTATGGAGGTTCCTCATTGCTTACTTTTACAGCCCTTTTATTTATTTTATTAAGATTAGACGCAGACAGACAGATGGTGCTGCGTTAATGCTTATTTTTGCAGTATGCGCATTTACCCTTTATCTGAAGGCAGTTTTTCCATTGATGAAACAAAAGTCTTTAAGCCTTTTGATAGCAGCAGTCCCCATTATCCTGATAGGCCCAAGGGCAGTATACTTGTAGAAGTCCAACCCTTTGTCATTATTACCGATAACGATATTATTTTATTAGATACAGGGCTTGGTTATTTAAATAAGTTAGGTGTCTTACAAATTCATGAAAATTTAATGGCATTAGGTATTGACCCCTCCAAGGTCACCAAGGTTTTTTTAAGCCATTTACACAAGGACCATGCAGGTGGGATAAGTTATTTGCATCCTATACATCAGGAGCAATTTATAAGTTTCCCATATGCAAACTACTATGTGCAAAAAAGGGAATTTGATGAAGTCATGCAAAATAGCAAGAACCCCACCCTACTTGCACAAGTTGGTATTTTAAAAGATTTTAGCGGAACAGTATTGCTTACTGAAGACAAAGGCAGTATTGATAATATTATTCATTATGAAATAACGGGCGGTCATTGCAAGTTCCATCAAGCAGCATGGATCAAAGAAAATGAGGAAATTATTTTTTTTGGAGCAGATGTAGCTCCACAATTACAACAAATGAAATCAAGGTTTGTAGCTAAATACGATTTAGACGGGAAGAAAGCATTAGAATGGAGACAAAAATGGTGGGAGGAAGGAAATAAAGAGCAGTGGACCTTTGCCTTTTACCATGATATTAGTCAGCCTACTTATAAATCCAGCTTCATTATCTAAAACAAACATTCATTAGGAATCAATGCTGGTAAGGCTTTCACGAAAGCGCGCTTTATTTGTCGTACCTTTGCGGTATTCTTATGACAAGTCCTAATAATAATTACGCTCAACAGTTTAGAACAAATGTATCTGATAAATACATCATCTATAATAGCTTGTTTGCTGCACTCCCTTATTCAGGTGTGGCGAATGTAGGTGTGCTACTGCCTATTTTATTACAAACCTGTGAGGAAGGATATACCAAAGAAAAATCACCCAATGAAATTATTGATTATTTTTTTGATAGACATACGCAGGTAGCAACAGAGACGGAAAAAATTGACCACTTATTTAAATATGTTCAATACATTGAAAGGCAGGTAGTCCTGTTTGATGCCATAGAAGACGCCGCTTTCACTAGTGTAATTGATATTGAAGGGCCAGGAAGTTTAAAAACTTTAATTAGAGAGGTGGCTTTTACTTCGAAGCAAGAAGTCTTAAAAAATAAATTAAAAAAATTTAAAGTACGCATTGTATTAACAGCACACCCTACTCAGTTTTATCCAGCCAATGTTTTAGGTATTATACATGATATGGGAGAAGCGATAGGCAAAAATGAATTTAATACCATTAATCAATATATTCAGCAATTAGGATTGACTCCATTTTTTAATAAAAAGCAGCCCAGCCCTACCGATGAAGCGCTTAATTTAATGTGGTATTTAGAAAATATCTTTTACCATGCGGTGGGCAATATTTATAATACCCTTGTCAAAGATGTTTTTGAAGGTCAATACGAAGATGCAAACCCCTTTATTGAATTAGGTTTCTGGCCAGGTGGAGACAGAGATGGCAACCCCTTTGTAAATGCAGCCACCACCATAAAAGTGGCAAAGGCATTGAGATCTAGTATTATAGTTTGTTATTACAGAGATATTAGAAAACTAAAACGCAAACTTACTTTTTCAGGCATTGATCTACTATTAAATAATCTAGAGGCTAAGTTATACGAAAATGTTTTTAGACCAGATGAGTCAAACCCCATAGTAAAAGAAGAAATTATTGAAAGCTTAGAAGTTATCAGAAAAAAAAATATTGAAGAGGATCATTCTTTATATTTAAATAGATTGGAAAGCCTACTGCATAAAGTAAAGTTATTTGGCACGCACTTTGCCTCCTTAGATATAAGACAAGATAGCAGAATACACCATAAAGTTTTAATGGATGTACATGAAAACGAAGTTCAAAAAAATGGCAAGGGATTCTTACCGAATAATTATGAGGGCTTAACTGCAGCAGAGCAACTTAAAGTATTAAGTAAAATTGAAGGTAAAATTCAATCAGCCGATTTTACTGAAACCATTACAAAGGATACCATTGAAAGTATTTATGCTATTAAAGAAGTGCAAGCGTTAAATGGCGTTGCAGGTTGTCATAGATACGTCATTAGTAATTGTCAATCGGAGGTGAATGTAATGGAATTATATGCACTTTGCAGGTTATGTGGATGGGACGAAGCATTAGCTACGCTTGATATTGTTCCTTTATTTGAAACCATTGACGATCTTAGCGCTTCAGAAAGTATAATGCAAGCATTATACTTGGAAACTATTTATGCTACACACTTAAAAGCTAGAAAGCATCAACAACCCATTATGTTGGGTTTTAGCGATGGAACCAAGGATGGTGGCTACCTCCAAGCGAATTGGAGTATTTATAAAGCCAAGGAAACTCTTACAGCGGTTTCAAGAAAAAATAATATAGTCGTAAAGTTTTTTGATGGTCGTGGTGGCCCACCTTCTAGAGGCGGCGGTAAGACCAACCAGTTCTACGCCTCCATGGGCAATCAAATTGAAAATGAAGAAATTCAATTAACGGTACAAGGGCAAACTATTACTTCTAATTTTGGTACTATTCAATCGGCTCAATATAATTTAGAACAATTATTAAGTGCGGGCATAAGCAATGAACTTTTTGCAGATACTAAATTGCAATTATCGGAACAAGACAGAGCATTATTAGAAGAATTAGGTAGCATTAGTTATAATGCCTATCAACAACTTAAAGAAAACCCTTTATTCTTACCTTATTTACAAAAATATAGTCCCTTAAATTATTATAGTAAAAGTAATATTGCTAGTCGTCCTGCAAAAAGAGGAACTGGTAATAGCTTAAGCTTTGCAGATCTCAGGGCCATTCCCTTTGTAGGTAGTTGGAGTCAATTAAAACAAAATGTACCTGGTTTTTATGGGGTAGGTACGGCTCTGCAAGTATTAAAAGAAAAAGGAAAATGGCAGGAGCTAGAAACCTTATTTAAAAATATTGCCTTCTTTAGAACCCTTATAGATAACAGCATGATGAGTATGGTCAAATCGAATTTCGCCATTACTAAATATGTAGCATCTGATTTGGAGTTTAATAGCATTTGGCAAAATATAAAAGAAGAATTTAAATTAACTACTCAGTTATATTTAGAATTAAGCCATGGAAAAAGTTTAATGGAAAATGATGTCGTAAGTAAGCATTCTATTTTACTTAGAGATAGAATTGTTCTTCCTTTACTAACCATTCAACAATACGCATTAGGGAAAATACAAGAAGTAAAAGACAAGCCTACTGAATTAGCTTCTTATGAAAAACTACTCACTAGAACTATGTTTGGTATAATTAATGCTGCACGCAATTCTGCTTAAATAATTACTTAGACTGCACCGCTATCTTTCCAATTCCATAAATGCAAGCAGGCATAGGTTCTATAGGGTGACCAGCTTAGCGACCTTTTCAACATCTTGGCTTGTAACTCTTTTTTAGTAGTGTATTTTATTTTATACAATCTTATCATGGCTTGTTGAATACCTAAATCATCTAGGGCAAAAACATCTTCATGGCCAAGGCTAAACATAAGTAGCATCTCCACGGTCCACCTACCAACACCTTTTATTTGCGTTAACAAAGTAATCACGTCTTCCGGTTCCATCGCATATAATTGCTTATCATTTATTTTTTGGCTTAGAAAAAACTGAGCCACATTTTGAACATAGTTCACTTTTGAATTGCTTAATCCAATACCACGGAAAGTATCAAAAGGGGTATCTATAATAGTTTGCATGCTAGGCTCTTTGCCCTTATATACATCCATAAACCTTTTAAAAATAATGGCTGCTACTGTAGTACTTAATTGTTGTGAAACAATACTAGCTATTAAACGAATGGCTGTGTTTTTTCTTTTCTTTAAAATATAGGGCTCTCCTTTTACAAGTGCGGCTAGGCCTTTATCTTTTTTCAAATGCTTTTGATAGCTCATACCCACAAATTAGGTAGAATTCAATAATTTTAATTAACTTTTCAATGAATAAATTATATACTATGAAAAAATATTTCACTATTACAGGGCTATTTATATGCTTAATAAGTTTTGCGCAAAACAAAGACAAGCAAGCCATTCAGCAATTATTAGATAAGCAAGTTGCCGCTTGGAATACAGGCAATATTGATGCCTTTATGTTGGGCTATTGGGAAAATGACAGTCTACTATTTATGGGTAAAAATGGCCCTACTTATGGCTACAACACTACCTTGGTGAATTATAAAAAGAATTATCCCGACACTGCCCATATGGGTCAATTAGCCTTTACCATAACACGTATGCAAGCGCTCAATACCGATCACTATTTTATTATCGGACAATTTCATTTAAAAAGAACCGTGGGAGATGCCAATGGAAATTTTACACTTGTATTTAGAAAAATAAAAGGGGTTTGGAAAATTATATCCGATCACACGAGCTAAACTAAGCAAGACTAAGTTAGACAGGTATATTATAGAAGTTCTATTGAATAGCCGCTAGTTTATTTTAATACCAATAGGATTTTTCCAAATTCTGTAAAGCGTGTAAGCGAAGCCTATAAAACTTAGTAATAAGAACAAGTAAAATAACACATTACCTAGCTTCCACTCGGTTTCAATGAATGCATAGCCCCACATAATACCAAAGGCAACATTTATGGACATCCAAAATACCACCAATCCAATGGTGCGCATAATTCTATTTAAAAATTGAAGTAATAATGGCTCCATATAATTAATCTAAGCTTTGTTTATTATTGGCTGCGGCTTTTAACAATCGATCAAATTGCGCAGGTGTTAAGTCGTTATAAAAATAATATACAGGATCAACTTTAATATTTCTTTTAATTACTTCATAATGACAGTGCGGGCCAGTACTCTTGCCTGTATTGCCAATATAGCCAATCACTTCCCCTCTTTTTACAGACTGACCTCGTTTTGCTTTTACACGCACCATATGCCCGTATAATGTTTGGTAACCAAAGCCATGATTAATCACTACTTTATTTCCATAGCCATCGGTATTAAATCCAGCTGCCTGCACAACTCCATCTGCTGTTGCATAAATAGGTGTACCCGATGGTGCTGTAAAATCTAAACCCTGATGAAAACGAACATCTTTATAGATGGGATCAATTCTATAACCAAAACTTCCTGCAATTCTATTTAAGTTTTTATTACTAACTGGCTGAATAGAGGGAATGGCCTTTAATAATTTCTCTTTATTCTTCACCATCGTGCCTATCTCTGAAAAGGAAGTAGTTTGATAGGCCATTCTTAAATTTAAATTATTTAACTGGCTGGTCATATTATCTAGTAATTCATTATTAGAAAAACTTTGTAATAATCGTACTTCTTTTTTAGACTCCATTTCTTTCACCCTAGCACTATCCGGTATGGGACTTGATTCAAAAATAGATCGGTATACTTCATTGTCTCTACTTTCTAATTCAACCATTTGTAATTGTAATTGTTTTAACTCAGCCGACAAGACACTGTAATTTTCTTTGTACGTCTCATTTTGTTGACGTAATAATTTTTCTTTAGGAGAGTCGATATACTGAAACATGATAATCACAATAATAACACCTGTTACTATTGAAGCTGCCACAAAGCCAAAAAGCTGAAGCAGGCGCACTCGAAGGGGCACTTCCACTTTTTCAAATCGAAGGCTATGTGTATTAAAGAAGTATTTTATTTTCTTCATTTGAAAAAAGCCATTTTTTTGTCTAATTAGGCCATAAAAAAGCCCCAATTCCTTACCTTTGAGGACATTAAAAAAGCATAACAAATATAGCTTTTAAGACCAATACAGCCTAAAATTAAGCGAATGATGACTAGCCCTGAAATAAGACAACAATTTTTAGATTTTTTTGCATCTAAAGGGCATGCCATTGTTCCGTCCGCTCCCATTGTCGTAAAGAACGACCCAACCTTACTTTTCACCAATGCGGGAATGAACCAGTTCAAAGACTTTTTTTTAGGTAACCAAGAACCGAGCCATAAAAGAATTGCCGATACACAGAAATGTTTGCGCGTAAGTGGTAAACATAACGACTTAGAAGAAGTAGGTGTGGATACCTATCACCATACCATGTTTGAAATGTTGGGCAACTGGAGCTTTGGCGATTATTTTAAAGGAGAAGCCATTGAGTGGAGCTGGGAATTATTAACAAAAGTATATGGCATTGATCCTGCTAAATTATATGTAAGTGTTTTTGAAGGAGACGCATCTGAAAACCTACCCGCTTCAAGCGAAGCATTAAAGCATTGGAAAAAATGGGTAACAGAAGATAAAATTATTTACGGCAATAAAAAAGATAATTTCTGGGAGATGGGTGATACCGGACCTTGTGGCCCATGTAGTGAAATACATGTAGACATGAGATCTGATGAAGAAATTGCTAAAATACCAGGTCGTGATTTAATTAATAAAGACCATCCTCAAGTCATTGAAATTTGGAACAATGTATTTATACAATACAATAGAAAAAAAGATGGTAGCCTAGAGCCACTTCCTAATAAACATGTAGACACCGGTATGGGCTTTGAAAGACTAGTGCGTGTGATTCAAAATAAAAAAAGCAACTACGATACAGATGTATTCACAGGCACCATTGAAGTAGTCGAAAAAATCACCAATAAAAAATACGATTATAGCGATACCAAAGAAGCCGTTGCCTTTAGAGTCATCGCCGATCATATTCGCGCTATTGCCTTTACCATAGCCGATGGTCAACTACCCGCCAACACTGGTGCTGGTTATGTAATTCGTCGTATTTTAAGAAGAGCAGTGAGGTATTATTATTCTTACTTGGACTATAAACATCCCTTACTGCATCAGCTAATGCCTTCATTGGCAAAACAATTTGAAAATGTATTTCCTGAATTAACAGGACAACTTGAATTTGTAACTAAAGTAGTGAAAGAAGAAGAGGAAGGTTTCTTACGTACTTTGGAAAAGGGATTGAAGCGTATGGATGATATTATTAGTACGCATCCGAAAAATTCAATCATTGAAGGAAAATTAGTTTTTGAATTATTTGATACCTTCGGATTTCCTGTTGATTTAACCAGATTAATAGCGAGTGAAAATGAATTGCAAGTAGATGAACCTGGATTTGAAAAAGAAATGCAACAACAAAAAAATAGAAGCCGTGCCGCTACTGCTATTGATACAGGAGATTGGATACAAGTAAACCCAGATAAGGAAACTAATTTTATTGGGTATACTAAAACTGAAACTACTGCCACTATTATTAAATATAGAAATGTAAAAGCAAAAGGAAAAGAAGCTTATCAATGGGTTTTATCAGAAACTCCTTTTTATGCAGAAAGCGGTGGACAAGTAGGTGATATAGGTAGTTTTAAATTTGAAGATGGCAGTACTATTGAAGTAACAGATACTAAAAAAGAAAATAATTTATTTATACATTTTACAGATAGCTTACCCAATACTATTTCTAATAGCGTTAAAGCCGCTGTGAATATAGGTGCTAGAAAAGCAACTACGCTTCACCATTCTGCAACACACTTATTACATGCTGCCCTTAGAAATATACTAGGCAAGCATGTTGCACAGAAAGGAAGCTTGGTCAATACCGAACAACTAAGATTTGACTTTTCTCATTTCGCTAAAATGACTGCTGAAGAAATGAACCAAGTGGAAACAATGGTGAATGCTAAAATCAAAGAAAATATTCCTGTAGTGATTAAAGAAATGAATAAAGAAGAAGCGATTGGATTAGGTGCGATGGCTTTATTTGGAGAAAAATATGGAGACAAAGTGCGTGTGGTGGTAATGGACCCTACCTATTCAATTGAATTATGTGGTGGTACACATGTGGGGCATACAGGAGAAATAGGACATTTTATTTTAAAAGCAGAAGCATCTGTTGCTGCTGGTGTTAGAAGAATTGAGGCAGTGGTTGGAGAAGCGGCTGCAAAACATATTACAGAAGTCAATGAAAAATTACATAAACAAATAGTGCAACTAACAGAGGCTTGTGCATTACTTGCCCTAAAAATAACTGCTCCCTTTAAAGCGCCCGATTGGAATGAAAATTCTTCTGTATCTGTTTTAAGTGATACGATTGCTTCTTTGCAGACAAGTCAAAAAGAACTCTCTAAAAAATTAGAAAGTAAAGAAGCATTACTTGTCAATGAATTAACCACTCAATATAGCAGTCAATTTGAAAACATTAATGGAATTGCATTTTTAGGTAAGGAAATAGCATTGTCAAGCGCCGATAATTTAAAAAAATTAGCAGTAGCCTTGGGACTTACTCAAAATAATCATTGTATTATTTTAGTAGCTACTATTGAAGGGAAAGCTTCTGTTGCACTTTCCATTAGTGAATCACTAAGTACTACCCTGCCAGCTACTCAAATTATTAAAGAAAAAATTGCACCCCTTATTAAAGGGGGTGGTGGTGGACAAAAAACCTTGGCTACTGCAGGTGGTCAAGATGCAAGTCAACTTAATAAAGTCATTGAAGTGGTAAAACAGAGCTTGTAGTATACATTAATTTGTTGATTTTCAACCGAATACCACTTTAACAAAATAATATTTGCGAATAGTTTCGTAGTTAATAATTTTCCCTATTTTTGAAATTCAAATTCAGTACTCTAATTAATATAATTAAAGAATCATTCAATTAACGATCATGAAAAAAATACTAGTCTCTTTATTAATGGTAAGCTTTACTTTTCATTTTGCATTAGCACAAACGGGTGAAGTAATTATCACAAAGAAAAATCCAAAAGAAAATGCGCCTTCCGTAATCATTAGCAAAGATGGTAAGACGCCATTATATATACTAGATGGTAAAATTGTAACAAGCATTAATGATATTGCACCAACTGATATTGAAAGCGTAAGTGTATTAAAAGGTGCCATGGCCAGAAAAAAATATGGTGAGAAGGCAGCTAATGGTGTGATTGAGATTGTCAGTAAAAAGAATGCAAAAAAGGATGTAGCAACTAATTCATCAAAAAATTCATCAAGTGATTCTACTAAAGTAACAGTAACCATTGACGGATATAATGGTGGTAAAGTAAAAACAGATATGGATGTAAATATGACGGTGGTAGTAGATGGTAATAAAGTAACTATTAATGGAAAAGAAGTGGACGAGAATGATCCTCGCTTGCAAATAGAAGGAAAAGGCAATAAGCGAATTATTTTAAAAAAACTAGATAAGCAGCCAAGAATAATAGTAGAAGGCAAACCCCTTAATAGTCTTGACTTAGGTAAAGGCCTGCAATTAGATGGTGATATAATTATTAATGAAAATGGGGAAGATAATTTTGATATCATTGTGCCTAATCAAGCAAAAACAAATGAGGCTTTTTTAGGTGTGGTTACTGAAGAAACAGAACAAGGTGCTAAAGTGAATCAAGTAACTGATGAAAGCCCTGCAGCGAAGGCAGGACTAAAAGAAGGCGATATTATTACTAAAGTAAATGATATAAAAATTGATGGCCCCGCTTCTTTATACGATGCCATTGGAAAATCTAAACCAGAAGATAAAGTAACTATTAGTTATATCAGAAACGGAAAAATAAGTAGCCAAGTGGTAAGTTTAGCGAAGAATAAAAATACCATGCAATATTATAATTTTAGTAGCCCCGAGGGACAAGGTGGGCCTAGTTTTGATGCCTATCCAAAACAATATCTTGATCCCAATACAAGAAAATATCAACAAAGTCCAAGAGGGTTTAATTTTGCCATTCCTAATTTTCCTGGCATGGAAGGTATGACCATACCTGGCTTTGAGAATAAACCAAGGTTGGGCATTAGTATTGAAGACACTGAAACAGCTGATGGCGTTAAAATTACCAACGTAGCTGAAAATTCACCTGCTGCTAAAAGTGGATTATTAGAAAATGATATTATAGTGCAAGTGAATGATCAGAAGATTAAAGAAGTGGACGCCTTAAAACCCATCATTAAAGATGCTAAAGAAGGAACTAGTTTCACCTTTCAAGTAAAAAGAAATAAAGAGCTAAAAACTATTATAGTAAAGCTTCCTAAAAAACTAAAAACAGCCAATTTATAGGCTTTTAAATTAGTACTTTTGCCCTATGGCAATCGTAGAAAAATATGAGGCAGTTATAGGTTTAGAAATTCATGCACAATTAGCAACAAGTAGCAAACTGTTCTGTGGAGATGCTGCTTCCTTTGGAGCGGAGCCCAATACACATATTAGTCCTATTACCATGGGGCATCCCGGCACCTTACCCAAGACCAATGCCAAGGCCATTGAATATGCTATTCGCATTGGACTGGCCTGCGGATCTAAGATTACAAAGGATAATTATTTTGCACGCAAAAATTATTTCTACCCCGATTTACCTAAGGGTTATCAAGTGTCGCAACACACCACTCCTATTTGCGAAGGTGGAACCATTCGCATACAATTACCCACTGGTGAAAAAAATATACAACTTAATAGAATTCATTTAGAAGAAGATGCTGGTAAAAGCATACATGATATTTCTGCAACTGATACCCTTATTGATTTAAACCGCGCTGGCACTCCTTTAATTGAAATGGTTACTGAACCTTGTATTCATTCTGCAGAAGAAGCCTTTTTATTTGTTACAGAAGTAAGAAAGCTAGTACGTTGGATAGGAATTTGCGATGGAAATATGGAAGAAGGAAGTTTAAGATGCGATGCGAATATTTCTATTCGCTTAAAAGGTGTCACTACATTAGGCACTAGAGTAGAAGTTAAAAATTTAAATTCTATTCGTAATATTAAAAAAGCCATCGAATTTGAAATTGATCGACTCATTCAAATAACAGAAACAGGCGCTACCATCATTCAGCAAACAAGAAGTTTTGATGCGAATAACGATACTACCTTTTCTATTCGAGATAAAGAAGATGCCAATGATTACAGGTATTTCCCTGATCCAGATTTAGCACCCTTCCATTTAACAGATGTTTTTATTGAAAGCATTCAAAAAAAATTACCTCCCCTACCCGCTACTTTAAAAAAGCAGTGGAAAACAGAATATGATTTATCGGACTATGCCATTGATCAATTAGTAGAAGATAAAGAAGAAGCCGATTTTTATATGGAGTGGGCGGCTGCAAGCAAGCATTATAAAGCCATTGCTAATTGGATGATTGGCCCCATTAGAGCTACCATCAATGAAGGCAGTCTTAACTTTCAACAACTTAGTAGCCTTATACCCTATTTAGTAGAGTTAGTAGAATTAGTAGAAACAAATCAGTTAAGTTTTTCAGTGGCAAGCACTAAGGTATTGAAAGAAATTATTGTGCACCCAGGTTCCCCTATGGCCTATGCCAGCACAAATAATTTATTACAAACAGGGTCTACAGACGATATAGAAAAATGGATTGAGGAGGTTTTAGCGAATCATCCTGAAGAAGTAGCAGCATATAAAAAAGGTAAAAAAGGGCTTTTAGGTTTATTTGTAGGTGAAGTGAAGAAAATAAGCAAGGGCAAGGCCGATCCCAAAATGACCACTAGTTTATTAGAACAAAAATTGACTTAATTTAGTATCCTCTATAATAGAACTCAAAATAATAAGCAATGAATATTAAAAACCTATTGGCCTCTTTAGTAGCCATGATGATTATCATCACAGGCTGTAAAAATAGTTCTAACGAGAAAAATTATACCATTTCTGGAACCATACTACATGCTGCTAAAGGAAAATTATTATTACAAGAAGTGCCTTATGGAGGCTTGCCTATTATTACCATGGACTCTATTACATTAAACGAAGAAGGTAAATATTCATTTCAGTTTATAGCAAAGCAAGAAGGTATTTATCGTATTGCCACTGAAAATGAAATGGAAATACTATTTATCAATGACGAAGAAAATATACAAATAAATGCAGATGCGAACAATTATCAATCCTATACTATTAAAGGATCTGCTACAAGCCAAGCCTTAATTAATTTTTTAATTGAATACCGAAAAAGGGATTCTTCATTAATGTCCACCATTTATAGTTTAGATGCATTGCAAGAACAAAATGGAAAAGATAGCACCATCTTTTGGCTACAAAAACAACGTGTTAGTAAAATAGAAGATATTAATAAATTAGTTGAAAATATTATTAGTACTTCTACTAGTCCCGCTTTTGTATACTATACATTAGGACTTAGTTTAAGATCCATGGAATCGGCACAGGTATTGGCTTTAGCAAAAGCGACTGCAGAAAAATTAAAAGCAGAACCACTTACACAATTTGCCAATTTATTAAGTACACAAGTACAAGCCAATGCTAGAACGACTGCTATTGCTATTGGAAGCATGGCCCCTGAAATTGCGCTACCTGATGCCAATGGAACAATAATTTCACTCACTAGTTTAAGAGGTAAGTATATACTTATTGATTTTTGGGCTAGCTGGTGCGGCCCTTGCAGAGGGGAGAACCCCAATGTTGTAGTAGCCTACGAAAAATACAAGAAAAAGAATTTCACCGTATTAGGTGTTTCATTAGATGATGATAAAGATAGTTGGCTAGAAGCCATTCAAGATGATAAATTAAGTTGGCAACATATTAGCGATCTCAAAAAATGGGAAAGTATTGTAGTGAGTGCTTATCAAATAGACGGTATTCCTTTTAATATTTTATTAGATCCTACTGGAAAAGTAATAGCTACAGATTTAAGAGGCGATGCCTTACAACAAAAACTTGCTTCTATTTTACAATAAAGGTTAAGGCTGCTTGATAAATGTTTTTATTAAAGCAGGTAGCAATATTAGATTGGTAAATGTACTTACTACTAATGTGAGTGAAGTAAGCCAACCCAATGCCTTAGTACCTCCAAAGTCGCTAAAGCAAAAGATAACAAAACCTGCCACCAGTACTAAAGAGGTATAAATAATACTAATGCCGGTATGTTTAATGGTTTGAATAAGTGTTGCATGCACTTTATTATTTAAATTTGGAAGTTCCTGTTTATAATTTACTAAAAAACGAATAGTTACATCAATGGCTATGCCAAGTGCTACACTGAATACGAGTACTGTAGAGGGTTTTAAAGAAATAGCTAGCCATCCCATTAGTCCCGCTGTAATAAGCAAGGGTACAATATTGGGTACTAAAGAACACATTAATATAGGGAAAGAACGAAATAAGAAAATCATACAAATGGCAATTAATAAAAAAGCCCAAAATATAGATTCACCTAATCCTCTTACAATAAAATTACTGCCTTCTAAAAAAGTGACAGTGCTTCCTGTAATTTCCACCTTGTATTTACTTGTATCAAAAATAGCGCTTGTGACACTATCTAGTTTATGTAAAAAAAGGGCAGTTGAGCGCTACCAATATCTTTCATATTCACACTCACCCTAGTTGCTCTTTTAGTTGAATCAATAAATTTAGATAAGAGTTGAGTAGGGCTGGCACCTATAGTATTGTTTGTTTTTTGAGAATCTGTTTTTAAGTAGGGCGCCATAAAAGCCATTTCTGTTCCAGTGGGTACAGTATAGGCGTTAGAGTCGCCATCATAAAAAGCTTGTTTTGCAAACTTGATACCTTCTAATAAATCCAATGGTTTGCCCAACTCCGGTTGTTGTTCTAAATACTGGTGTAACTCATCAATCGCTTCTAATGGTTTAATAGAGCGTACTAATCCATTTTTTTTCTTGGTATCAATTACTATCTCC
>JABMML010000057.1 GCA_013205585.1 Chitinophagaceae bacterium
TCTGAAACCCTATTCTGTTCTTTTAAAATTTCTATTTGTTGAATATGCTTTTCTTTATGCAGCACTTTATCTAACTCTAGCTTCAGGCTATCATTTTCTTTTAACTTCTTATGCAACTCTTTTCTTTCTTCTTGTACCAATTGCAAGTCCTGTTCGGTTCGGTTTAATAATTTATCTAATTCAAAATGATGACCGTCAACTAGTTTTCTAGCTCTATTAATTAAATTTTTAGGTAGCCCAATTCTTTCTGCAATAGCGAATGTATAAGAACTACCAGGTTTACCAATTACTAACTGATACTTTGGTTCAAGTTTTACTTCATCAAATTGCATGGCTCCATTAATAATACCTTTATTATGATTAGCCATTACTTTTAAATTCAAATAATGCGTGGTCACAATACCTTGCGCATGCCTATTCGATAACTCTTCCAATATCACTTCTGCAAAGGCTCCGCCTAAATGCGGATCACTCCCACTTCCTAGTTCATCAATAAAAAACAAAGTTTTACCATTGGCATTTTCTATAAAATGCTTCATATGTAATAAATGACTTGAATAAGTACTTAATTCAAAGGCTAGGTTTTGTGTATCTCCGAGTTGAATAAATAATTGCTTGTAAATACCCATTTGTGAAGTAGCACTCATAGGCACTAGTAATCCACTTTGTAGCATTACTTGGTTTAATCCCAAGGTTTTCATAGAAACAGTCTTACCTCCAGCATTGGGTCCACTTATAATTAATATACGCGCTTCGTCGTCTAATTCTAAATTAACAGGAATGGTTTTCTTACCGGATGTCTTATTATATATGTATAGCAAGGGATGATAAGCATCTATTAAATGCGTAATGGCTTTATTATGCACCATGGGCCTATTGCCATTCATATCAATAGCAAGTAAGGCCTTGGCTTTTATAAAATCGAAGCTTCCAATAATTTGCGTATAGGTTAAAAGCAAACTTGAATAAGGTGATAGTTGAGCGGTTAAGGCCCTTAATATTTTTTGAACTTCTTTTAATTCATCTTGTTCTAATCCATACAATTCATTATTCAGTTCAATAGTTTCCTCCGGTTCAATAAATGCTGTTTTACGACTATCACTTTCTCCATGTAAAAAACCTTTCACCTGTCTTTTGTATTCAGAAAAAACAGCTACCACTCTTCGGCCATTACTAAAGCTTTCATCAATATCGGCAGTATAACCCGACTTTGCTAAACGTTGTACTACTTTTTCAAAAATGCGGCGCAGCTCCTGCCTTTTTTTAAATAACTGATGTCTAATTTTTGCAAGGTCATCAGATGCTTTGTCTTTAACAGAACCTCTATCGTCTATAATTAAATCAATACATTCAATAATGGCTTTTTCATAGTAGGCATTTGTCACCACCTCATATAAATTAGAATAAGCCATTTGCCTTTCTGCATCGAACCATTTAAATACTTGTTGGATATGATCGCATAATTTTCTAACGAGTAACCATTGTTCTCCAGTTAACTGCGCACCAGGAATGCCTAGTAATTTTAAATCCCTTCTAATGTCTAAAATAAAGTCGGTAGGAAAATATTGGTTCGCTAGTTTAATGAACTTAAACTCCTCAGTTTGTCTTAAGGCTACTTCGATATATTTTTGATGGGTATGAATGCGCATTTCATTCACCTGCTCCACCCCCATATTGGTCTGACAATAGTTTAATAAAATAGCTGTGATTTTATCAAATTCTAATTGAGTAAGGGCATTTTCGGGGTATACGCGCATAGGGTCTAAATAGTGCACAAATTTAGTTAAATAAACATTAACTAAATAAGAACAAATGGAAGCAAATTTTGTTATAATTTTATTCCGGATACAATCATTATCCCAATTAACAAAAAAGACAAGCCATTACTTATGAAACTAATAAATAAAGCCTTTTTACTATCATTATCCTTAATATGCTTATCGGCTTGCGCACAACCAACCAAACAAAAAAAATCTAAAAAAATAGATATGACCCATACTGAAACCATTACCCTAGGCTCGGGCTGCTTCTGGTGTACCGAAGCCATTTACCAAAGATTAGAAGGCGTTGTAAAAGTAACCAGCGGCTATAGCGGCGGCTTTGTAGACAACCCTACTTACGAACAAGTTTGCGATAAAAATACGGGCCATGCCGAAGTATGTCAAATTGCATTTGATACTACTAAAATTAGTTTAGATGATATATTGGCTGTGTATTGGAAAACACATGATCCTACCACACCGAATCAACAAGGTAATGACGTGGGCCCTCAATACAGAAGTGTAATATTTTTTCACAACGAACAACAAAAAGAAGTAGCTGAAAAGTATAAAGCCGAATTAACTACAGCTAAAGCTTGGGATAAACCAATTATTACAGAAATTACAGCCTTCTCAAAATTTTATTCTGCAGAAAGCTATCATCAAAATTATTACAACAACAACGCTAGTCAAGGTTATTGCCGTTATGTAATTGGGCCTAAGCTAGAAAAAT
This sequence comes from Chitinophagaceae bacterium, assembly GCA_013205585.1. GTDB lineage: Bacteria > Bacteroidota > Bacteroidia > Chitinophagales > Chitinophagaceae > Sediminibacterium. The sequence continues at coordinate 2,494 of JABMML010000057.1, forward strand.
TTGAAAAAGTTTTTGCTAGTAAATTAAAAAAAGATGATGAGTAAATGATGCGTTATTAGTTTTGCGCAGCAACCCTGCCTAAACTATATAATCTTCTTTGCCAGTAAGGATCTGCCAGGTCGGTAATAGTTACCCCTTGGCTAGTTGAAGCATGTGCAAATTTATTGTTGGCTAAGTAAATGCCTACATGTGAAATATTTCTTCTGCCATCGGCTTTAAAGAAAATTAAATCGCCTTCTTTTAAATCGTTCCATTCAATTTTAGTGCTCTGCTCGTATTGTTCAGCAGCGGTACGTTTTAAATTTACATTATAAATATCCTTCATTACATCAAGGGTAAAATAAGAACAGTCTACTCCATTTTTGGTGCTGCCTCCTAAATTATAAGGTGTGCCCCACCATTCATCTATTTTTTGAAGCAGTGGAATATTTATAACGGACTCCACGGCAATATCCATTTTAATAGAATACTTTAACTGCAACCAATTTAATTTTTCTACCTCCGATAAATTAGAAGGCATTTTTTCATAATTAGTAGCACTGGCAGTGACAGGTTCTGCACTAAGTCCATCCGATTCATTTTTAATATAAATCTTACCCGGCGTTACCGATATATTCGTTAAAAATTCAATTTCTCCCCCTGCAGTATTTCCTTTATTAATTTCTACTGGCCTTGGCTTTTTTGCCGTTATTTTTTGCGCCTTTGCTTGCACATTTGAAGAGACAGTCTTTAAAGAACTACAGCTTGCTAAACTGCTAGCTGCTAGCACCATACATATATATAGATATTGCTTGTTTTTTAACATCGAAGGCAAGTTAAGTTAAGTCAAGCTAAAAAGTAATAATTACCCCATTTTTAACCCTTTTTTGTGGAAAATTAAGGCCATTTTGCCATTGGTTTTTAACGATATTTGTAGCCTTAGCCCAAAATCCGAATGCCTAGTTTTTCCCATTTACACGTTCATACCCAATACTCTTTATTAGATGGAGCTGCCTCTATTGAGGGCTTATATAACAAAGCCATGGCAGATAATATGCCGGCTTTAGCCATTACCGATCACGGAAACATGTTTGGGGCCTTTAAATTTGTAAGCCAGGCTTGGAAAAAAACAAAGGTCATTGGAAAAGATAAAGAAGGAAAAGATATTCTAGCGCCTGTGGTGAAACCTATTGTGGGTTGCGAATTTTATGTAGTAAAAGATAGACATGTTAAACAATTTACCAAGGACGCCAAAGACCAACGCTTTCACCAAGTACTACTTGCTAAAAACGCAGTGGGTTATCAAAACTTAATTAAGCTTACTTCACTTGGTTTTATTGAAGGCATGTATAGTAA
>JABMML010000058.1 GCA_013205585.1 Chitinophagaceae bacterium
AGTTCGATGTATTGAATGAACTAATTTTCAAAAGTGGAATAAAAATACGGTGTCTTGGCTGCAAACTCAGCGCTACAAGTATCTACCATTTTGTATACTCTTGTTATGCCCCAAGCCTTTCTTTTTTCATACACCGCATCGTCGTTAGTATTGCCTGTTAATAGTTTAGAAATTTGCATATCACTAAATCCGTGTTGCTTAGCCTCTTTCATTAATTCTATAGAAATAGTTTCAATAGAGTGCTTCAATAATTCTTTTTCAATATTACAGATGATTCTTATTTGGTATAAAAACCAGTTGTCAATGCCGGTGGCGGCTGCAATAGAGCGCACCGTAGAGCCTTGCATGAGTGCATCTTTGATTCTAAATATGCGATCCCATTTTGGAACTTTTATATATTCCATGAGTTCCTCATTTTTCATTAAACTCTTACCATAATAACCTAAACCAATGGCTTCATTCTCTAAACTTTGACAAGCTTTTTGAATGGCTTCTGTAAAGCTTCTTCCAATGGCCATTACTTCTCCCACACTTTTCATTTGAAGTCCTAAAGTATCATTGGCGCCTTTGAACTTATCAAAATTCCATCTTGGCATTTTTACAATTACATAATCTAAAGCAGGTTCGAAGTAGGCAGAAGTAGTTTCTGTGATTTGATTTTTTAATTCATCTAATCTATATCCAATGGCTAGTTTCGCTGCAATTTTTGCAATAGGATAACCCGTTGCTTTAGAAGCAAGCGCTGAAGAGCGCGATACCCTTGGATTAATTTCCACTGCAATTAATTCTTCTGTTACCGGATTTTGTGCAAACTGCACATTACATCCTCCTGCAAAGTTTCCTAAACTACGCATCATCAACATGGCTTTGTTACGCATGTCTTGGAAGGAGGTATCGCTCAAAGTCATGGCAGGTGCCACGGTGATAGAGTCTCCTGTATGCACACCCATGGGATCCAAGTTCTCTACAGTACATATAATTACTACGTTATCGGCCTGGTCTCTTAATAATTCTAATTCATATTCTTTCCAACCTAATACTGCTTTCTCAACTAATACTTCGTGAATAGGTGAGGCCTTCAAACCTTTCTCTAATGCTGCATCTAATTCAGAAGCGTCATGCACAAATCCTCCACCGGTGCCACCTAAAGTAAATGAAGGACGAATTACTAAAGGAAAACCTATTACTTGTGCAATTTCTTTTCCTTCTAAAAAACTATTCGCAACTCTACTAGGTGCAACGGCTATTCCAATTTTTACCATCAATTGTCTGAACTGCTCTCTATCTTCTGCTAAATCAATAGCGGCTACATCCACCCCAATCATTCTACAATTATATTGTTTCCATAATCCAATTTCATCTGCTTCCTTGCATAAGTTCAAGGCAGTTTGTCCCCCCATGGTAGGAAGTACTGCATCAATTTGATTTTCTTGTAAGATTTGTTCAATGCTCTCAATAGTCAATGGCAATAGATACACTTTATCGGCCATCATCGGATCGGTCATAATAGTTGCAGGGTTGCTATTAATGAGGATGACTTTAATACCTTCCTCTCTTAAAGAACGGGCTGCTTGTGAACCAGAGTAATCAAATTCGCAGGCTTGTCCAATAATAATGGGCCCAGAACCTACAATTAATACCGTTTTGAGGGAGTTGTCTTTTGGCATAGCGTACAAAAATATAAATTGCCCAAACCTACTAAAATTTGCCTGAATTTGCCCCATTTTAAGCCTAAACATTTTTGTCCTTTTTAAATGCTATCTTCACCGACAATTCAAGATTATGGCAGTTATTAAAGAAGGTTCTAAAGCGCCGGCCTTTAAAGGCGTTGATCAGCATGGCAATACAGTTTCTATAGCCGATTTTAAGGGGCAGAAGCTTGTCCTTTATTTCTATCCAAAAGACGACACGCCGGGATGTACTGCTCAGGCATGCAACTTGCGTGATAATTATAAAGCCTTGCAAAAGAAAGGTTTACAAATTTTAGGCATCAGCGTGGATTCTGTTAAATCGCATGAGAAATTTATAGCTAAATACGATTTGCCTTTTTCATTGATTGCCGATGAGGATAAGAAAATAGTAGATAAATACAATTTATGGGGCCAGAAGAAATTTATGGGCCGTACTTATATGGGCACTACTCGTACAACCTTTTTGATTGATGAAGCAGGAATGGTTAGACATATTATAGAAAAGCCTGATACCAAAGACCATACAAAAGAAATTTTCGCTATTAGCGGTTGGTAATTACTAAACTCTTTACCTATTTTGCAGTCTTATATTTTAAATATATAGTATGCAATTAAAGTTTTTACCTATTCTTAGTTTTTCTTTATTAGTATTGGCTTGTTCTAAAAGTTCAACCACCACCACAACAAGTGACAACGCTAGTAATCCATCTACTAGTAATCCAACAACTTCAAATACAGTTGTTCCTGATATTTATAAAAAAGTATATGGGGCAAGTAGCATCACTTCTGATGGTACATTTGTTACTATTAAATCCAATGGACTACCCGATCATAAGAGTTCCTATTATGCTAGTTCTAATGCATTGACTGATAATTTTTCTGGAACCACTTTTGGAGGATACAACTTTGCAAAAAATCCAAATTCAATTTCAGAAAAGTCATATGTATTTAAAATTCCAATAGACCCGAAGGTAGCTAGCACGCATGCTGCCACTCCATTAGGCGCTATAGGTGTTTCATTAAACGGCATTCCATTTTTTAACCAATATGCAGGACCGAATCAACCCTTAACCGGTGAAATAGTTTCTTTTGATAGGTATTGGGGGCATCCTGCACCTACTGGCCAGTATCACTATCATGTAGAACCACTTTATTTAACAACAGTGAAAGTGACTAAGTCCTCTTTGTTGGGTTTTTTATTAGACGGCTTCCCTGTTTATGGTCCTGAAGAAAATGGGGCAGCTATTGATAATTCAAAATTAGATGCCTACCATGGACACACTGCAGTGACCACCGATTATCCAAATGGCATTTATCATTACCATATAACTTCTAACGATCCTTATATCAATGGATCGGGTTATTATGGAACGCCAGGTACTGTTTCGCAATAAATGAAATATACATTTTATATTTATTGTATGATGGCTTGTCTTTTTTTTCAAGCATGTAATAGTGCTGATGAAACTATCTTATCAAAAAAAATAATGGCCATTGATAGTTTAGAAATAAATGATAGCAACTCTATAAATAATACTATTCCTGGTATTCTAGTTAATAGCAAGGATGCTTTTTTGCAAATGCATCAAGACACGCTTTTTTTCCAGGATAAAAAATTCAGCGGCACTACTTTTAATACTTATTCCAATGGAGATACTGCAATGACGGGTCATTTTTTAAATGGACTAGAGCAGGGGGTATTTAAAAAATGGTATGCCAATAAGCAGTTGGCCGAGTCTAGGTCTTTTGAGGCAGGTAAAAAAATGGGTAAGCATATTGGGTTTTGGGAGGATGGTAAGCCTAAATTTGAATTTTATTTTACAAAGGGAGAACATGATGGCATAGCCAACGAATGGTATTCTAATGGCCAAGCCTATAAAGCTTTTCACTATACTATGGGCTATGAAAATGGAAGCCAAAAAATCTGGTGGGAAAATGGGGTACTACGCGCTAATTACGTGGTGAAACAAGGCAGAAGATATGGCCTCATTGGATTAAAATTATGTATGACGCCTCAGGACTCACTCAATTATAAATTTAATTAAACTAAGATGTTAAAATTGAATATTTATTTTTTATGCAGCTTATTTATTTTGATGGCATGTAACAATTCCTCGAATTCCATTTCAAATGTAAAGACAGATAGTTTAGTGGCGCTTCCTTTTTTTAATATCCCTGACTGGACACCGGAGTGGATCAATAAAGAAGATAGTGGGTATGCAAAAATTCACAGCATTCCTTCTTTTTCTTTTAAAAATCAAGAGGGAGTGAATATCACTGAAGCGAATGTAGAGGGTAAAATTTATGTTGCTAATTTTTTTTATACCAAGTGTAGAGGCATTTGTCCTAAAATGATAACCAATATGTCTTTATTACAAGAAGCTTTTAAAAATGACTCAATAATACTATTGCTTTCACATACTGTCACACCTGAATTAGATTCTATAGCCGTTCTAAAAAAGTATGCGATTTTAAATAAAGTAGATTCAAAAAAATGGCACTTGCTTACGGGTGGTAAAAATGAAATTTACACTTTGGCTAAACAACAATATTTTGCCGGAGATTCGGTGGGCTATTATCAAACGGGCAATGAATTTTTACACACTGAAAACTTTATTTTAGTGGATCAAAAAAGACGTATTCGCGGGGTATATAACGGCACTTTACTTCTAGAAATAGACCGTATTAAAGAAGATATTCAAACGCTTAAGCTAGAAGCAGTGAGTAACGAAAGCCCAATTAAGTAATGCTATTTATTTTAGTTCGAACATTTTACTTCGAACATTTTTTTTATAATTTTTTTTGATTTAATTTTACATTTATATATGAGTTTTAATTTCGATAAATATTTTTTCTTTTTACAACGAATTGGCAGTAGGTATTATTTAATTGCTGGCGCCGTTTTCTTTTTATTTTATGTAGTACTTAAAAATAAAATACTACATAAAAAAATACAGTCACTTTTCCCTAAGAACACCGACTACCTGCGTGAAATATTTTACAGTACTATTACTATTTTAATTTTTGGATTCATCCCCCTTTTCTTTATAGCAAACCCTGCTATGAAGCTCCATACTACACTATACGATACTATTAGCGATTACGGTTGGGCCTATTATTTTTTAGCCTATCCTATCATGTTTATCATGCACGATACTTATTTTTATTGGACCCATAGAATCATGCATCATAAAAGCTTATTTAATAGTATGCACTTGGTGCATCATAAGTCTACCAATCCTTCTCCCTGGGCTGCTTATGCTTTTCATCCCTTAGAATCTATTGTGGAAGTGGGTATTTTCGTAGTTTTTTTATTTACCCTTCCAGTGCATACAACCCATATTATTATTTTCTTTATACTTTCTATTATGTATAATATATACGGCCACTTGGGTTGGGAATTATATCCAAAAGGTTTTAGTAAAAGTTTTATTGGAAAGTGGATTAACACTTCTGTAAACCATAATCAACACCATAAATATTTTAAAGGTAATTATGGTTTATACTTTTTATTTTGGGATCGTATCATGGGCACTATTCGCGCCGACTATGATGAAGCTTTTGAAGAAGTGAAAAGCAGATAAAGAAAGTATCTTTTCTAGAATTAAATTTTACTAGTTAATTATCTCGAGCTATTATTTTGCAATTACATACACAGCCCAACTCATTAAATAAGCAAGTCCTGTCATCATAAAAAATTGAATGGTTGGCCATTTCCAGCTTTGTGTTTCTCTTTTCACTACAGCCAGCGTACTCATACACTGCATGGCTAGCACATAAAATACCATAAGTGATAAAGCGGCCGCTAAACTATATACAGGTGTGCCATCGGGCCTTACGGCTGCCTTTAATTTTTCTCTAAGTGAACTATTGTCCGATTCCTCTACACTATATAAAGTAGCCATGGTGCCCACAAATACCTCTCTTGCTGCAAAAGAAGTAACTAGGGCAATACCTATTTTCCAATCAAAGCCCATGGGCGCAATCATGGGTTCTATTTTTTTACCTAAAATTCCTGCATAAGAATTTTCAAGTTTTTGACTATTATATTCTTTTTCAATTTGTTTAGCAGTCTTAGCATTTTCATTATTAATAGCTGAGGAATTATTATTCGCTAATACTAATTTTTGCGCTGCATAATTTTCATTTACTTTTTGCATTGATGCGCTTGGTCCATAACTACTCAAAAACCATAATAGTATACTTATTACTATAATTACCTTACCTGCATCTCTTACAAAAATGCCTGCTTTTTGTATCATGGTAGTGCCTATGTTTTTCCAACGAGGGGCTCGGTACACAGGTAGCTCTAAAATAAAATAACTTTTCTCTTTTATATTAATAAACCATTTTAAAACCATACTAGCCAATAGGGCCATTACAATACCCATTAAATATAAACCCATCATCACCAGTCCTTGTAAACTTAAAAAACCAAAGTACATAGTATCGTCTATCACCAGTGATATTAAAATAGTGTACACCGGTAGTCTTGCGCTGCAACTCATAAAGGGCGTTACCATAATGGTGAGTAAGCGCTCTTTTTTATTTTCAATATTTCTGGCACTCATAATAGCAGGCACTGCACAAGCAAAACCACTAATCATTGGCATGACGCTTTTCCCATTCAATCCTACTTTGCGCATAAGTTTATCACTTAAAAAACTAATGCGCGCCATATAGCCCGTATCTTCTAATAAAGTAATGAGCCCAAATAAAATCATAATTTGTGGAACAAATACGACTATGCCTCCAATACCAGCAACTAGTCCATTCACCAGTAAGTCCTCCCACCAAACATTGGGTAGCACTGTGTTTAAATAAGCAGTCAAATTGGTAAATATCCATTCAATGCCATCCATTGGAAATTTAGCCATCCAAAAAACCGATTGAAATAAAACAAATAATACAGAAAGTAAAATAGCATAACCACCTACACGATCTAAAAAAATGGAATCTAATTTTTCAGATCTTTTTTTCTTGGCAGTAGGGTCGGGTTCTTTCACCCTTCTTTTCATGAGGGCTCCAATATGACTATACCTTTCTAATATTTCTTGGGCCTGTGTTTTAGTATGGTTAAAATCGTTGTCAATTTCAATTTGTTCTATTTGCTCTTGCATTTCATTTTCTAATGGAAATGCTTCATGGTGCATTAAATAATGCAAGGCTGCATAATCGCTATGGGTAGGATATAATTTTTTAAAAGCGTCAATGGCTGCCGGCGCTAATTTTTTATTATCAATAAAGCTTTGCTGATTTTTTGAACGCGTGGTTTGAATAATATTCGTTAAAGCCGTCTTTAATTCTGTAAGTCCTTTATTTTTTCGGGCGTCAATGGCTACTACAGGAATACCTAAATCTTCTTGAAGCCCTGCGATATCTATTTTAATTCCTTTTTTAGCCGCTAGGTCATTCATTGTTAAAGCCAAGACTACAGGAATTTTTAAATCAATAATTTGACTACAAAAAAGTAAATTCCTTTTTAGATTACTTGCATCAGCAATCAGTAATATTAAATCTGTTTTTACTTCTTCATCTACACCCATGAGTACTTTATAGGCAACCCACTCATCTTCTCTCTTGGGATAAAAACTATAAGTACCTGGTAAATCAATGAGGGTGGTTGGCTGGCCCGCTAACTGTATTATCCCAGTTTTTTTATCTACCGTTACGCCGGGAAAATTGCTCACTTTTTGGTGCATACCGGTAAGTGCGTTAAAAAGAGAACTTTTTCCGCTATTGGGGTTTCCTACTAAAGCAATATGTATGCCGGCATTCATGAGGTGGCAAAGCTAGGTTTTATGATTGGGTCAGACTTACGAAATTAGAAATTGAGTAGAGGCTGAAAGATGATAAAAATCATATCAAATTTTAGAGATCCGAGTGTTTTGCTAATAGCTTTATTTAACTTTAGGGCTCAATCAGATATGTATGCGCAGTATTGCCTTGTTCTTAGTGGTCTTATTCCCAATTTTTTTGAATGCCCAAGGTCTTAAAAGAGCCGATAAACTGCTTGTTCAAAATTTAGAAAATCATATTAAATTTTTAGCCAGTGATGCCTTAGAGGGTCGACGTGCAGGAAGCCCAGGAGAACAAAAAGCAGTAGACTATATCATTTCGCAATATCAAAATGCAGGTATACAAGCCAAGGGCTTTAACGGTTTTATTCAAAGCTTTCCTATTGATGAAGGAAAAAAATTAACAGCAAGCTCTTTTATTAAAGTCAATAAACAAGCACTTCTTTTAGATGCTGATTTTTTCCCTATTTCAAATAGTGGCGTTGGTAATATTAAATCCTTGGCATCTGTTTCTTTAAATGAAGCCAATCAAATTTGGTTTAAAGATATGGGTGAAGTTTTGGAAGAAAATACCAGCAATCCGCATTTCGATATAAATGAATGGTTGCTTACCACTGCTAAAGAAACAAAACAAAAAGCAGGGGCTGCTTTATTTTTATACAATAGCGGCACACTGGTGGATAATATTCAATATTATAAATTTGATACAGCTAAAGCATTACCTATTCCTGTTGTATATATTACTAAAAAAGGGTTCTCAAAATATTTTAGTGATGAACTAAGTACTTATGAAATTCAAGCTAGTATTGAGTTTGAGCACGCTTCAAGAACTGCGCATAATGTAGCTGCCTTTATTAATAATAAAGCTGCAAACACTGTTATCTTAGGTGCGCACTTAGATCATTTAGGGTATAACGAAGACGGTAACGCACTTGATATAAATAATAATATTAGAAATGGCGCCGATGACAATGCAAGTGGAACAGCTGCTTTAATTGAATTAGCAAAAGCACTTCAAAAAAAATCGCCTAAAAATAATAACTATTTGATTTTGCATTTTTCTGGAGAAGAGTTAGGTTTATTTGGAAGCAAGTATTGGTTAGAACATCCTACCTATGCAGGTAATTATAATTATATGATTAATATGGATATGGTGGGTCGTTATGATACAGCAAGAAAATTAACGGTAGGGGGTTATGGTACATCAACTAAGTGGGCAAATATTTTAGCAAGTATTCCTACTAATTTAGTTACCCATTATGATAGTGCAGGTTCTGGACCAAGTGACCATGCTAGTTTTTATAGAAAAGACATACCTGTTTTATTTATGTTTACAGGTAGCCATAGCGATTACCATAAAGCCACAGACGATTGGGATAAAATTAATTATGTAGCAGAGAGCCAAATAATCAGATATGTGCAGTCTATTATTAAAACCACAGACGCAGTAGGTAAATTAGATTTTCTTAAAACTAGAGAGGCTGCCATGGGCCGTAGCACTAAGTTTACCGTAAGTTTAGGCGTTCTACCCGACTATGCATTTACAGGTATTGGACTTAGAATTGAAGGTACTAGCCAAGGTAAATTGGGAGAAAAAATTGGATTGAAAGGCGGTGATGTATTATTGCAATTGGGCGACTATAAAATTGTAGACGTCATGAATTATATGACAACACTTTCTAAATTTAAAAAAGGAGACAAGACTAGTTTAACTTATAAAAGAGGTACTGAAGAAATAAAAATTGAAATTGAATTTTAAATATATTTATTTGTGAGCAGTAAAATAATTTTAGACCAAGACGCCATTAACGAAAGCGATTTCGAGGGCTCTCGCATTTTAGGCATTACAGCGCCTATTAAGAATTATCAATTCTGCATTTTACTGAATCAATACATGGGTTTTGAATTTAGATTCAATCCCGATCATGAAATTGCTTTAAAAAGAAAAAATAGAACTTATTATTTTTCAATGTACGAAGGCAATGAGCCCAATACTTCTATTCATCATTTTGTATACCATAATCAATTCGATGGAGAATATTTATTACCTGAATTAAAACACATGGATTTTATTTGGTGGATAAGAGGGGAGTGGATTGAAGATGAAAAAGTAAATGATATCTTACAAACCGTGCGTGGTATTAAAGGCGTGCAGTTAGTTGCTGAATTAACGCCCGATCAAATAAAAAATAAAGGTCATCTTATTTTTGAATAAGTATGCCCTTTAATGGAGATACAGAATTCTCTAATCGATATAAATTCTTTTTTCTTTAGCAGCTGTACATTCACCAATGGTTGCAGTATATTCAATACCCATATCTTGTAAAATAGTTTGCACTTCTTTTAAAGCAGTAGGTGCTAGGGCAATTAATAATCCTCCATTGGTTTGTGGGTCGGGTAATAATAATTTTGCTTCTGTTTCATCTACAGAGGTCCCCAAAACCACGCCAGCATTAACTGAGCTCCAATTGCGTGCCGTAGCACCTGGTATTGTTTTTTGAGCAATATATTTTTTTACAGCTGGTATAATAGGTATTTTATTATATTGAATAACCGCCGATAAATTACTTCCTTCCATCATCTCCGTTAAATGTCCAAGTAATCCAAAACCTGTTACATCGGTCATCGCATGCACTGCTTTTATTTTTCCTAAAGCTTCACCTGCTTTATTAATAGTAGTGAGTTGCTTGACTAAAAAACTTAAATCATCATCCGTTAAAACTTTTCTTTTTTGTGCAGTGGCCATAATGCCCACACCCAATGGTTTGGTTAATATTAATACATCGCCTTCTTTTGCTGTATCATTTCTTTTTAAATTTTCTATATCTACGAGTCCATTGACCACTAATCCGAAAATAGGATCCTGACTATCAATACTATGTCCGCCTGCAATAACAATACCTGCCTCAGTACAAGTTTTTCTTGCCCCTTCCATTACTTTTGCAGCCTCAGATGCAGGCAGTGTAGCTAAGGGCCAACCCAATACGGCCAATGCAAAAATAGGTTTACCTCCCATGGCATATACATCGCTAATGGCATTGGCTGCAGCAATTTGTCCAAAAGAAAATGCGTCATCAACAATGGGCATAAAAAAATCGGTGGTACTAATCATGGCTGTTTTTTCATCTAGCTGATAAACAGCTGCATCATCTCTACTATCATTGCCTACTAATAAATTTTTTATATTGGTTTTAGCACCTACATTATGTGCAGCTAGTATTTCAGAAAGTATGGCCGGTGAAATTTTACAACCGCAACCGCCCCCTTTAGAATGTTCCGTTAATTTTATACTCATGGTTAGTTTATTATTTTTAAGTCGCTTTATTTTTTACTTCTATACATAAAGCATCAAAAGCTTGAATAGTTTTTTCATCGCCTTCTACTATCCAATTTTGAATAGCAGTGGTCAATGCTTCACTTAAATGCTCTTGCATTATTTTTAAATCCCAATTTTGATTCGTTATTTCTTGCAAAGAAATAGGATTTGCTGCTACATGATTGGCTGAGGCCGATGAAAAAGAAGCTTGGTTAATATTCATGCCTATTCCAATTACAGTCCAGGTCCAATCCTTTCCCCTGACTAGGTTTTCAATGAGTATACCCCCTGCCTTTCTGTCACGAAAATAGATATCATTGGGCTTTTTAATCCTAGTTTCTTCTCCTGCAAATGCTGCAAAAAAGGCCCTTGCCCCTAGCGCAATGGCTGAGGAAAACCCAATTTGATGGGCCGGCGTCCAAATTTTACCTGTTTTTAACTGCTTTAGCTCCAAAACATAGCTTGAAAGCAGATTTTGTCCTTTTTCACTTTCCCAGCTTCGACCATGCTGACCCTTCCCATCGGTTTGAAAATCAGCAGTATAGCAACTGCCAGATAGGGCTAAACCCTGGTGGACTTGGTCCATGGCATAGATATTGGTACTAGGGATAGTAGTAAGTTCGATGAGCGGCTCTCCTAATAGGATATTTGGTGTGGCAGGTAACAAAGAATTGCTATTTTTGTAAAGTTAGTTTAGAATCATTTTAGTCCCTTAAAATGTTTTAGCTAATAAATATTTAACTAATAAATAGAAGCATCATTGGAACCACTTTCTACCCTCAAAAGCCGTAAAAAATCAACGGTATTACAACTTACCCGCAGTTCTAAAATTTTCAAAACTATTATACAGGCTATCCAAGATAAAAAAGGTACCAATATTATTAGTTTGGACTTAAAGAAAATCCAAGAGTCCACCAGTGACTTTTTTATCATCTGCGAAGCCAATAATACCACTCAATTAAAGGCTATTGCCGATTTTATTGAATTTGAAGTCAAAACAAAATGCGGAGAAATGCCGTATAAAACGGAAGGGCAAACAGCTGCTCAATGGTTACTCATCGATTATATTAATGTAGTAGTGCATGTAATGCATCCAGAAGCGAGACATTTCTATCAAATAGAAGACATGTGGAGCGATGCGGATGCCAAAATGCATGATCTTTAAAACTTATTATTAAAAAAATTGTTACTTGATGTTGGGGATATCCAATTAAGCAAGCATTTATAAAAATATACAACACCAAGAATTAATAGCTACCAATGATACCTGATAATAAAAAGAAGAAAGGATCTCCTTTAGGAGACGGGCCCAAATTGCCTAAGTTTAACATATATTGGATTTATGGTTTAATTGCCATTTCGTTATTGTCTGCTAAATTCTTCCAGACTGCTCCAGATATTACAACTACATCAGAGCTTGAATTTAAGCAAGTGATGTTAACAGGGGGTGATGTAGAAAAAATTGACCTTGTACAAAATAAAGAATTGGTGCGTGTTTACATTAAGCCCGATAGTATTGACAAAGACTTCTACGTTCAAAAGTTAAAACGTAAAATGGATAAGGCTAAAATTAAAAACGTGCCTTTATTTGAATTTAATATAACAGATTGGAATAGTTTCAACGAAAGATTACAACGCTTCTATGAGCAAAAAGGTATCCAAGAAGTACCCCAGAACGCAGTGAAAGAAGGAGAATGGTTTGGCCCTATTGCGAATACCATTTTTTCTTTAGTATTGATAGTAGTGGTTTGGGTTGTACTTATGCGCAAGATGGGTGGTGGTGGAGGAAGTGGCGGAGGTCCAGGTGGCATATTTAATGTAGGAAAATCGAAGGCAACTTTATTTGAAAAAGGCGGCACAAAAGTGAATATTACTTTCGCCGATGTTGCAGGATTAGAAGAAGCCAAAGAAGAAGTGATGGAAATTGTGGATTTTCTAAAGCAACCTAAAAAATATACAGCCCTTGGAGGTAAAATTCCTAAAGGTGCTTTATTGATAGGCCCTCCAGGAACAGGTAAAACTTTGTTGGCAAAAGCCATGGCGGGAGA
>JABMML010000059.1 GCA_013205585.1 Chitinophagaceae bacterium
CTCATAGTCATCATTTTGGAGACTTGGATGACCATCCGGAGGCTATTCCAACCAATAGCCAAGGTATTACCACTATTATTATAGGCCAGGATGGAGGTAGTTATGCAATGGATACTTTAACCCAAATGTTTAAAGAACATTCCATGGCAGTGAATGTAGGAACCTATACAGGGCAAGGAACTATCAGAGAAGAAGTGATGGGAGAAAACGATGTGTATAGAGAAGCTAGTCAAGCAGAGATAGACAAAATGAAAATTATTTTACAAAAAGAATTAGAGAAAGGTTCATTGGGTTTATCTACAGGGCTTGAATATGAGCAAGCCATTTTTTCAAGTAAAGATGAAGTAATACAACTTGCAAAAGTAACGGCGGCGGCTAAGGCAAGATATATGAGTCATATAAGAAGTGAAGATATTAAATTTCAAGAAGCCATTGATGAAATTATTGAAATTGGAAGGGTCACTAAAATGCCGGTACAAATTTCACATATTAAAATTGCCCTAAAAGACGATTGGGAAACTTCTAAAGCATTAATTACAAAATTAGAAAACGCAAGAGCAGCTGGAATTAATATTACTGCCGATGTATATCCTTATACTTATTGGAACTCCACATTGAGGGTTTTATTTCCTACCAGAGATTACACCAATCCGGTGAGTGCAGAATTTGCCGTGAACCATACATTTGATGCCAGTGAATCTTATTTAGTAAAGTATGCGCCCGTAGAAGCCTATAGAGGTAAGACCCTTGCAGCCATTGCTGCTATGAGAAATGAAAAGCCATCTGTTAGTTTAATGGCATTAATAGCTATTGCTTCTGATTTTAAAGAAAAGAATCCTGACTTTAAAGGAACCGTAGAAGCCATTGCAGCAAAGTCAATGATTGAAAAAGATATAGCTAATTTTATAGCTTGGCCTTATGCCACTATATGTTCCGATGGCAGTGCAAGTGGGCATCCTAGAGGCCATGGTGCTTTTACAAGAGTATTGAGTAAGTATGTTAGAGAAGATAAAATCATTTCATTAGAAAATGCTATTCATAAAATGACAGGCCTAACAGCAAAACATTTAGGCATAACAGACCGTGGTATTATTGCAGCAGGTAATTATGCCGACTTAGTTTTATTAAACCCCGCTACTGTAAAGGATAACGCTACTATTCAAAATAGCACGGCTTTATCCACTGGTATTGAAATGGTTTGGATTAATGGACAACTTAGTTATCAAAATCAAAAGGCTACTGGAAATTATCCAGGGGTACTTATCAAAAGAAAATAATAGCAATAATTCAAAATAATAAAAGCAAGAAAAAGAAGATGAACAATGCAATTGTATTAACAAATGGATTATTGAAAGCACTAGATGCTAAAACCGCACACGGGCTTATTAGAGGTACAGAACGCTTTACCATTAAAGGCGTGGTAGACTGTGCAAATACTGCAGGACAGGATGCTGGAACTATATTAGATGGTAAAAATAGAAATATTCCGGTATTTGAAAATTTACAAGAGGCTATAAAGTCGCTTACCGATATTCAATTTTTAGTTATAGGAGTGGCAACTGTGGGAGGAAAATTACCTGCTAATATGTTAACCACTATTGTTGAAGCTATTCATACAGGTTTATCTATTGTGAATGGTTTACATGAGTATTTAAATGAGAAGCCAGAAATAGTAGCACTTGCCAGAGAAAAAGGAGTACAATTAATTGATGTAAGAAAACCTAAAACCAGAGAGCAACTTAGTTTTTGGACAGGAGATATCTATAAAGTAAAGGCGCCCATCATAGCTGTAATTGGTATGGACTGCGCCATGGGTAAAAGAACTACCGCTAGAATGTTAAGACAGGCCTGTGAGGCAGACGGACTAAAGGCTGAAATGATATACACTGGACAAACCGGTTGGTTGCAAGGCGGTAAATACGGTTTTGTTTTTGATTCTACTTTAAATGATTTTGTTTCTGGCGAATTAGAAAATGCTATTGTTACTTGTTGGAAAGAAACGGCACCCGATTTTATTTTCTTAGAAGGACAGTCTTCTTTAAGAAACCCTAGTGGTCCTTGTGGTATTGAGTTATTGATATCGGGGAATGCTAAGCATGTAATATTATTATTCGCCCCTAAGCGTAAATATTTTGACCACGATGAAAACTGGGGCTCTATTCCTAACGTTGAATCGGAAATTGAGATTATTGAAAAACTAGGTTCAAAAGTAATAGCCCTAGGCATTCATACTGAAGACTGTAGCACTGAAGAAGCTTTTGCCTTTCAAAAACAATACGAGCAAAAATTAAACATACCCGTACTATTACCTATTCAAGAAGGGGTTGATAAAATATTGCCTGTTTTAAAAGGCCTAAAAAAATAATCGAGCATATAACACCTTACTAAGTAGAAAGTTAATTTTAAAAAAATTAACTAAAATTTTGAGTAATTAAAAAATAAAATAAATAATTAGTATCTAATGAAAATAGTTGCCGTAAAATCTTATCTAAAAAAAATGGCTTTGACCAAGCCTTATACTATTGCCTATAGTACTTTCTCCGATGTAAGTTTGGCTTTTTTTGAAGTGGAGTTAGCCAATGGTATGGTGGGCTATGGTTGTGGAAGCCCAGCAGGAGAAGTAGTAGGAGAAACGACTGCACAAACAGCTATTAATTTAGAAACTGAATTTGTTAAAAATTTTATAGGCAGAGACATTCGTCATTTTCAAAAAATGATTTACGAAGCAAGACAACATTTCGATCACCTACCTGGAACACAGGCTGCTATTGATATTGCCATGCATGACGCCTTTTGTAAATTCATAGGTATTTCAGTAGCTGAATTTTATGGTCAAAAAATAAAAGCCTTACCTACCTCTATTACTATTGGTATTAAAAGCGTAGAAGAAACTTTAGAAGATGCTGCTGGTTTTTTAAGCCTAGGCTTTAAAGTATTAAAAGTAAAACTTGGTTTGAATGTAGATGAGGATATTGAAAAAATTCTTAAGCTGCATGAAAAATATCCAACTGAATATATAATAAGAGTAGATCCCAACCAGGGCTATAGCTTAACGGACTTAAATAAATTTATAGAGGCTACTAAAAAAGTAGGTGTTGAATTAATAGAGCAGCCTTTACCCGTAGGTAAAGAATTAGAATTATTAAAAGTAGATCCTGCTTACCGTTCTATATTAATGGGCGATGAATCACTGAAAGACCCGCAAGCTGCATTGGAATATGCAATTAGTAAACCATTCGGTGTGTACAATATTAAACTAATGAAATGCGGCGGTATTATGGGGGCTATGGAAATTGCCACTATTGCTAAAAATGCAAACATTAATTTATTCTGGGGATGTAATGATGAGAGTATTATAAGTATTACTGCGGCGCTTCATGCCGCTTACTGCTGTCCCAATACTAAATATATCGATTTAGACGGCAGCTTTGATTTAGCTGAAGACTTGGTTACTGGAGGCTTTGAATTAAAGGATGGCTATATGCATATTAATAGCCAGCCTGGTTTTGGGGTTACAAAACTATAGTGAACTTTATATAGAATAGACTAAATTGAAGAATGGAAGTATTAAAACCTAAAATTGGATTCAGCACAGCTACTTTTTTAGTAGTAAGTGTAATTATCGGTTCGGGCGTATTTAAGAAATTAGCGCCCATGTCTCAGGAATTAGGTTCTCCCGTATTAGTTATTCTTTGTTGGGTGGTTGCTGGTCTTATTAGTTTAGCAGGCGCTTTGTCCACTGCTGAAATGGTAAGTATGTTTCCTAATTCAGGGGGAGAATACTTTTATTTTCAAAAAGTATATGGTCGCTTTTTTTCTTTTATGTATGGATGGGCCAGTTTCACAGTTATTAAAACATCTTCTATTGCAGCATTGGCGTATATTTTTGCGCAATCATTAAATAGTTTATTTCCACTTCCCATTATAAATGGAGCTACTAGCTTTTTAGGCATAGCTATCTCACAAGGGTTATTTATTAAATTAGTAGCTTCTTTATTAATTATAGCACTTACCTTATTAAATTATCGGGGTGCACAGTTTGCAACAAAATTAAGTACGGTACTAACTTATTTAATGTTAATAAGCATTGTAGCTTTTTTAGCCATTGGTTTTGGTTCTACAGAAGGAAGCATTAGCAATATAACCACAGCAAGCCAATTACCTAATGCCCCCGATTTACAAGGGTTTAGTTTACTGAAAGCCTTATTCGTGGCTAGTTTAGGCGCTTTTTGGGGCTATGAAGGATGGAATGGAATTGCTTATATTGGAGAGGAAATAAAAAATCCAAAAAGAAATTTACCACTAGCATTAGGCATTGGTACATTAATTGTCATGACTGCTTATGTTTTATTAAACATTGTTTTTTTATATATTTTACCCATTGATTATTTTATTCAATTAACACCTAATAAAATTGCGGCAGTTGAAGTAGCTGGTAAATTAGGCGGACCTATTGGAATGGTACTTGTAGCTAGTTTAATTGTAGTCACTACTTTGAATGCTACCAATAGCACTATTTTAACTTCTGCCAGAATGATGTATGCAATGGCAAGAGATAAATTGTTTTTTTATAAAGCAGCGAATGTACATCCCAAATACAATACACCCGATATAGCTTTATTTATTCAAGCTTTTTGGGCCATAGCTTTAGTGTTCTCTGGAAGCTTTGATCAATTAACCGATATGCTTATTTTTGCTTCCTTTATATTTTATGGAAGTACCGCCTTGGGTGTTATAATATTAAGAGTAAAGCATCCGGAATATGAAAGAAAGTATAAGGTTATTGGATATCCTTTTGTGCCAGGCCTATTTTTATTATTCTGCGCAGCCTTATTTGTCATTACTATCTTGAATAAACCCTATGAAGCTATTTGGGGCTTAAGCCTTATTGCTACTGGCTTTCCTGTGTATTGGTGGTTGAATCGTAAATAACTACTTTCTCCCATAAATGGGCATAGTTGTTTCTAAATTCATCATGAATTGGATGTCCTTGATACACCATTTCTTCTTCAGCAGTATTAAAAATACATAACCAAGAATAAGTATAGTCTCTTTCAATCACCGACCTGTTAGTGGCAGCAGGCGTTCCAATATCCGAAAAACGAATACATTCAATGGTAGCTAATTTTTGAAGCCCCTCTAATAATTTATTTTTATCAGCAACCGATGTAGGATTTTTTAAATAAAAAAGTACATGATGTACAAAAATATTATTGGTAATGTTCTGGTTCATATAAATTTAAATATTATCCTTCTACTATTATGCTTCTAAAATGGCTTTAGCATACTCGAAACATTTTTTGGTTTCTTTTACTGCATCAGAGCCTGCTGGAATATCATATTCTAATTCAATAGAAGCAGGAATTTTATATTTTTTAGTTTTTAATAAAGTAAGTACTTCTTTAAGAGGTGTATCGCCTTCTCCCCATGGCATATTTTTTGTACCATTTACTTTATTCTTACGATCCTTAATATGCATACTAGTTATACGGTCATGATTTTTTTCAATAAAAGCTAATAAAGAGGCTGTGGTATTCGCCCCGCCTGCTGCAATATAATGACCGCAGTCAAGGTTGATAGCGTTGTAAGGAGATTGACTCAAAGCCAAGTCCCATGCAGTGTCTGTGGCTTGTAAATGTGCATGATAACCAACATATACTTTATGTTTTAAACCAAACTCACCTAATCTTTTTGAATGATCTGCATTGGTAGGTATTTCCACATTCACTGAA
>JABMML010000008.1 GCA_013205585.1 Chitinophagaceae bacterium
ATATTGTCCATCATTCAACAAGGCGAGGTTTATCCAAGTGATATTGTTGAGAAAATGAAACTGGCCAATTTGCATATTCTAGAAGGTACACTGTATCCTTTGTTAACGCGTTTAAAAAATGCGGGCCTCTTAAATTATCGTTGGGTAGAAAGTATCAGTGGACCCCCAAGAAAATATTTTGTAATGACTGAAGAAGGAAAAGCAGCCTTTGGTGTTTTATTACAAACCTGGAAAGAAATGGCCACCGCCGTGGATCTACTTACTCAAGAAAAAATAAATACTGCTGAAAATATTAATCAAGCAGTTTCTTAAATCTACATTATAAAAAATATTTTATGAATAAAGTAATCAATATCAATTTTCAAGGTCGCATTCTTCCCATTGAAGAGCAAGCGTATGAAATATTGAAACAATATATAGAGTCACTTCGTGTTTATTTCGCCAACGAAGAAGGACGTGATGAAATAATTAATGACATTGAATGTCGCATTGCAGAATTATGTGAAGAGCGTTTGAAAAAAGGAACGGTATGCATAGCTGCTAGCGATATTGATTTAATTATTACCAGTATTGGTCGTCCTGCCGATTTTGAAGCCCAGGACGGATTTGAAGCCAGTACAAGTCAAACTCAACAAAACAAGAATACAAATAATTATCAAAGCACGACTAGTAATAATTACTCGAATGCCAATAATAATAGACCTAAAAGACTATACCGCGACGAGCAAAACAAAGTATTGGGTGGTGTTTGTAGTGGTATTGCGAATTACTTTGTCATAGAGCCATGGATAGTGAGAATTCTTTGGTTCTTTTTAATTGGCTTAAATATACTTATCTATTTAATTTTATGGATTGCGGTCCCAAGCACTTCTATTAAAGAAGTAGGCGGTGTGCGTAAAAGATTATTTAGAGATATAGACAAAAAAGTAATTGGTGGTGTGGCAGCTGGTTTATCTAAATACTTTGGTATTCAAGTTTGGATAGTGAGAATTTTATTCTTAATTCCATTTATTCGCTTTGTGGTGAATTTTAGACATATGCATTTATTCCAATTTTGGGATGCCCCCGATTTCCCTAATTTTTTAGATATTACTTTTAGTCCAGGAGCTGTTTTTGTGTATATCGTTTTATGGTTGGTACTACCTGAAGCTAAAACCAGTGCGGATAAACTAGAAATGGTAGGGGAGAAAGTAGATTTGAATAGTATTAAAAACACCATACAAAATGATATGGAAGGCTTTAGTAAAAGAGCACAATCTTGGGGCAGTGATTTATATAATAGAAATAAAGGAACGAATAATTCGAATGAAGCGAATGAATCTAATCATGAGGGGACAGCCACCACGCATAATCAAGACGCTAATAAATCTTCAGAAAATCAAAGATCAACGGAAAAGAGACAAGGATTTTTATATTTTATAGGTAGAATTATAACAGTATGCATTAAAGGCTTTGTTTATTTTATCTTAGCCATTGTAGGTATTTCATTATTAGCTGCTTTGTTTGGAATAGGCGCAGCGGCTACTGCCTTACTACCTTTGAAAAATTTCTTAATAGAAGATGGTGCGCAAACTTGGTCTGCGATTGGAGCTATTTTACTTTTTATTTGGGTGCCTATTATTGGTATTGTAACGGCTGTGATTCGAAAAATTGCAGGGCTTAAAAAAGCAAATGTTTGGGTGAGATCAAGTTTTATCGCTTTATGGATACTTGGATGGGTTTGTATATTTTATTTTGGAAGTAGCTTGGGTAATAGTTTCTCGAGACATAATTTGCCTGCAGAGCAAAGCATTGCTTTGACAAATCCCAAAATTGATTATGTAGAAATTACGGCAGCACCTAAAATGAAATATTATGAAAATAATTGGTTCCAATTTGAACCATTTCAAGGATTCGCTGATGAAGACACTGTGTATGTAAGAAATTTACGCATTAGAATTGTACAATCTTTAAATGATAGTTTTCAAGTGAAAATTGTGAAGCTAAGTAATGGTAAGACGGTTCAAAACGCCAATGAACTCGCTAATAAAATAAACTTTGAACTCACACAACAAGATAGTCTATTGTATTTAGACAGAGGTATTGGTATTAATAAAATAGACAAGTTTAGAAATCAACATATAATTATGACCATTGCAGTGCCTATTGGTAAGCGCATTAAAATTACCAATAAAGGTTGGTCTCAAACCAATGTGAATATTAATGGAAGAGGAATGAGAACAGGCACCATTGACCGTATTAGTTCTGATGAGAGTTGGTATGATGAATGGAATGAACCTTGGGACAATGAATCTTATCAATTTGAAAGAGGGGTTGAATATAAAATGACGAAAACGGGATTAGAGGAAATACAAAGAGACTTTAAGACAATGGAGGATAGTGATGGTTCTAATAGTGACGACAAACAAGATGACATATCAGATAAAGAAATTCAATTGCAAAAATTGAAAGAAGAAAGAGAGGCTATTAAAAATGATATTAAGAAATTAAAAGAAGAGGAGCTACAAAAAGAAAAAATTAAAACGGAAAAAGTAAGTATTTCTCGAAAAGACAATGTTGGAAATTCTAATCTGGATAATATCAATAAAATAGGCAAGGCGGCTGGCAAATTATCCGACTTGCAGTGGGTATTAGACAGATTCACCCACTAGGCTTTCCTTTCAGTTTCTTTTTTGATTATATTTGAGAAAATTAAATCGAAATGAGCGAAGCTTTAAACACTCCCTTTACCCATAAACATATTGCACTAGGCGCTAAAATGGCGCCTTTTGCTGGTTATAATATGCCTATAAGTTATACGGGCATTAACCTAGAGCATGCTGCTGTAAGAAATAATGCAGGTGTATTTGATGTAAGTCATATGGGTGAATTTATACTAAGAGGCCCCGATGCCTTGGATTTAATTCAACGCGTTACCACCAACGACGCTTCTGTTTTAGAAGATGGCAAAGCGCAGTATAGTTGTTTGCCGAATACAACAGGGGGTATTGTAGATGATTTATTAGTCTACTGTGTAGAAAAAAATAAAATATATATGTTAGTGGTGAACGCTTCTAATATTGAAAAAGATTGGAATTGGATTAGTAGTTATAATACCAAAGGCGTGGAGATGCATAATATAAGTGCGAAGACTGCTTTATTAGCCGTGCAAGGACCGAAGGCTGCAAAAATTATTCAGACTTTAACGAGTATGGATGTGTTAAATATGCCTTATTATAATTTTACAAAAGGAGAGATGTTAGGCATTGACAATGTACTTATAAGTGCCACAGGATACACAGGTGCAGGAGGTGTGGAAATTTATTTTGAAGACATTAATGATAATGCCAATAAAATTTGGGATGCTATATTTGAAGCAGGTGCTGCCGATGGTATTCAGCCTATTGGTTTAGGCGCTCGCGATACCCTTCGTTTAGAAATGGGTTTTTGTTTGTACGGAAATGATATTGATGATACCACCAGTCCTATGGAAGCTGGTTTAGGATGGATTACAAAATTCACTAAAGATTTTACCAATAAAGAAAGCTTGCTTGCACAAAAAACAAACGGAGTGGCCAAAAAATTAGTGGGCTTTGAAATGATTGACCGTGGCATACCAAGACATTATTATGAAATTAAAGATGCCGCTGGAAAACTTATTGGTTCCGTAACTTCAGGTACACAGGCGCCTAGTATAGGCAAGGCCATTGGTATGGGTTATGTGGCTACTGAGTTTTCTAAAGTTGGGTCTGAAATTTATATTGATATTAGAAATACTTTAGTGAAAGCGCAGGTGGTTAAATTTCCTTTTAAATAAGGATAGTTTTTCTACTCATTAATAAAGAGTCATTAATAAGAGTCATTAAAAAAATTCATTAGAGTTACATTTAATTATACCCTTTTTTCATTGGGTAAATACTTGTTTTTTGTTTTCTTACTATTTGCAATTTTGTATCTTAACAAAACAATTAGTATGAAAGCAATTAAAAACAAAGTGCAGTTGATTGGTCATTTAGGTGCCGATCCAGAATTCAAAATTTTAAAAGAGAGTCAGTTAGCCAATATGCGTTTGGCAGTCAATGATCGTTATAAAAATGCCAAAGGAGAATGGGTGGAAGAAACACAGTGGTTTAGTTTGGTGGCTTGGGCTAAGATGGCCTTATTTGCTGAAAAATATTTACTCAAAGGCAGTGAAATTGCGGTTGAAGGAAGGCTACTAACAAAGTCTTATACCGATAAAAATGCTATCAAAAGAGTGAGTACAGATATTATTGTTTCAGATATTTTAATCTTGTCCAAAAAGGCCCCCGTTGCAAAAGAATTAGTCTAATAAAAAATGAAGGTTTTGTATATTTGTGCATTATGACAACTGCAACAAAGACAAAACCTTCATTACTTACCGTTTTAACGCCACAGTTATTAGATTTATATGATGTAAAAGATAGTATCGTTGTTATCATCGATGTTTTTAGAGCTACTTCCACTATGGCCACTGCCTTATACAATGGAGCTAGTAAAATTATTCCTGTGGATACACCCGAGCTTTGTATTGAAATAGGTAAACAAACCGGTGGAGTGACCGCTGGTGAAAGAGATGGAAAAATTATTCCAGGATTAGCTTATGGTAATTCGCCTTCTGAATATCCAAGAGATTTTATTGAAAATAAAATTTTAGTGATTACCACTACCAATGGTACTAAACTATTGCATCTTGCCTTAAAGCAAGGAGCCAAAGATATCATTACAGGATCCTTCCCTAATTTAACAAAGGTGGTGGAATACTTAAAAGAACAAAATGCACCCGTGATACTTGGTTGTTCTGGCTGGAAAAACCGTTTTAATATAGAAGATGTTTTATTTGCGGGAGCCGTTATTGAAGAAATTAAGGATACTTTTGAGATTCATTGTGATAGTAGCTTTATGGCGAATCAATTATACAATCAACAAAAAAATGATTTGCCCAATTATATTAAAACCGTGACGCATTGGCACCGATTAGCGGCCTATGGTTTAGAAGAGGACATGTTGTATTGTATTTCTAAGGATACGGCCCCTTCCTTGCCTATTTTCAAGGACGGAGCCCTTATAAATAAGGCCTAGTCGCCCCATTTTCCCTATTTCCC
>JABMML010000060.1 GCA_013205585.1 Chitinophagaceae bacterium
ATTAATAATACTTAATGTTCCTTTCATGAGTCCTCCAATATATTGCACCTCTTTTGTATTTTTTAATAAACCTTTTTGCACCGCCATCTGTGCATTCTTATTATAAGGGTCAGGGCCTAGCGGATTCGCAAATGAAGTAAATCCTTTACCATTGGTTACATAAATTTTACTGCCTACTACTTTAACACTAGTGGGATACCAACCCACAGGTATAAAACCTTTTGATTTACTATTACCAACGGCTGTTACATCAAATACGGCTAAGCAATTGTTATCGGCATTGGCAATGTATAAAGTTTTTTCATCGGTACTTAGTGCCACGCCATTGGTAGCGGAACCCGCAAGGGCATTGGGATACAGCGCACAGTTAAGGGTTTCTAGTACCTTTCTATTTTTAATATCTATTACTGAAACGCTATTGTCTTCTCCATTGGCTACATAAATTGTTTTTCCGTTTTTTGAAAGAATTAAATCGTTAGGATGTGTTCCGGTAGCAATGCTATTTGTTATTTTTTGACTTAAAGTATTATACACTAGTAATTTTTCTGCACCCCAAACACTAATATATAATTCGGAATTATCATTAGATAAAATGCAAGTATAGGCTTCTGCAGGAAGCGCTGTTTTATTCATTATTTTTTTACTAAGTAAATTTACTTCATACAAAGAATTATCGTCTTTAGTGACTACATATAAAATATTTTTTGCATCGTTTATGCAAATACCCGCAGGAGAAATTTTATTAGGCCATTTTTCTCCCAATTTTATAGAATCAGTTAATTTTAATTTATTGTTTATAATACTATATTTTAAAATCCAATTATCATTACCACCCGAAGCGTATAAAGTTTTTTCATCTGCACTAAAGGCAATACCTAACCAAGACTTATCAATTTTAATATTATCTAAAATAGTATTTGAAACTAAATTAATAAGCTGAATACTTTGTTTGCTTTGTCCATTATTGGTAATGGCCATTAATTTTTTTGATTTAGAAACTGCCATATTTAATGGTAAATCACCTAATGAAATACTAGTGCCTGCAGGACTTAATGCCCAGCCAGTAGGTAGTATTATTTTTTTTGAATCCTGTGCTTGTGTTATCATTCCAATACAAACAATTGTAATGACTAAAAAAATTCGTTTCATAGTAGAAGTTTTGAGCGTAATAAATTATGGGTATAAAATAGTAATGAATATTATTTTCTGGAAAGCAAGGTATTGAATCTTGTTAAATACAAAACATTTGAATTGAGTATTTACATAAAATAACAAAGAGTTAATACCCAAATCCTAGCTCCCAAACCTTTAACCGGGGTAAATATGGGTTGGTTATGCTTCCATTTCCAGTTAATGTTAATTATTTATTGATATTTTTATTGCTGAATTTTATAAGATTACTATAAATTTTGATTAATTTAATGTCCTAAATAAAAACTATTAAAAACAAAATAATCTACTATGATTCAACAAGCATTTAAAAAAGCAGGCCTATTTATTTTTATATTATTTTTTACAAATAATGTATTTGCGCAAAATGATTTTGTAGGCAGATGGCTTTCGCCTAGTAAAAAAGGGATTGTAGAAACCTATATACAAAATAATAAATTGTATGGTAAATTAGTTTGGGTAAAAACAGAAAGAAAAGATATTTACAATGCCGATAAAAGTTTACGAAACAGGGAAGTGAAAGGCATGGTTATGTTAAATGATTTTAAATGGGAAGCGCCACAGTGGATAGAAGGAAAAATTTATGATGCAGAAGGAGGTTCTACCTATAGTAGTAAAATGTGGTTAAGCGAAGACAAGCAAACCCTTAATGTTCGTGGTTATCTAGGCTTTTCCATGTTAGGTAGAACTGAAAAATTTACAAGAGTAAAATAAATAATTAAATATTTATGTCCCCCGAAAAAAAAGATGCCTTTATTTTAAGCAGTAGCCATGAACATTGTATAGTAAAGCAAAACAAAGAAAACAACCAACATGGTTTATTTGCCAATACTTCTTTTAAAGCTGGTTCTACTATAGTTGCCTTTAATGCTTCTAAAATTGTAGACACGCCTAACTATTTAACGGTTCAAGTAAGTGAGCA
>JABMML010000061.1 GCA_013205585.1 Chitinophagaceae bacterium
ATCAAGTACTGAGCCTCTTATTCGTACAGATAAAATTACCATTGCAAGAGATACTTATGGAGTGCCGCATATATTTGCACCTACCGACCCTGAAGTGGCCTATGGCCTAGCTTGGGCACATGCCGAAGACGATTTTACCACTATTCAAACCCTTATTTTAACAGGTAAAGGAAAGCTAGCTACTTATTTAGGTAAAAAAGGTGCTTCTGTTGATTATGTATTTGGTTTATTAAATACCAAGGCCACTGTACTTGCTCAAATAAATAGCCTAGACCCTAAATTAATTTTATTAGTAAAAGGTTATTTAGCAGGCTTAGAAGCTTTTGCCAAAGCGCATCCCGATAAAGTATTAAACAAAAATGTATTTCCCATTACTATTGAAGACTATTTAGCTACAACTGTTTTTTCAATAGCTGTTTTTTGTGGAGTGGATAGAACCTTACCTAAAATACTCAATGGCTCTATTGCACATTTAAAAGGCATGACTGGAGAAGGTTCTAATACCATTGCAGTGCATTCAAGTAAATCAACAACGGGTGAAAATATGTTGGTGATTAACGCGCATCAACCCATTGAAGGCGCTACTGCTTTTTATGAAGCACATTTACAAAGTGAAGAAGGCTGGAATATTTTAGGAGGTTTATTTCCAGGCGGTCCCTTAATTTTTCATGGTACGACTCCTAATTTAGCATGGGCACATACTGTTAACTTGCAAGATAAAATAGATATCTACCAATTAGAAACCGACAAAGCACATAAAGGACAGTATAAAGTAGATGGCGAGTGGCTTGCTCTTGAAAAAAGAAAAATTAAATTAAGTATTAAAGGCATTCCTTTTCCTATTTCTAAAATGGCTTATACTTCTATATACGGACCAACCGCTGTTACTCCAGAAGGAAAATATTTTTCGATGCGTTTACCTGCCTTAATGGATGCAGGTGCTTTGCAACAATGGTATGCAATGAATAGGGCTACAAATTTTACTGAATTTAAAACGGCGGTGGCGCAGAACCATTTAGCTATGTTTAATATTATGTATGCCGACAAACGCGATACTATATTTTATATCTCTAGTGGAAAAATGCCATATCGTAATGCAGATACCAGCTACCACTGGAATTCAACGCTACCGGGCAATACAAGGGCAACGCTATGGACAAAGTTTAAACCTTTAAACGAGTTTCCTCAGTATACCAATCCTAAAAGCGGGTATTTAATTAACATGAATCATTCTCCTTTTTTAGCCACTGCAGAGAATGAAAATTTAGATCCTAAAAATTTTGATCCTAAAGATGGTTATGAATTATATCACGACAATAGAAGTCGCCGTGCCAAGGATTTAATAGACCCGCTAGAAAAAATTTCCTACGCCGATTTAAAGCGTATCAAATTTGATCGACAATTACCATCTACTATTTTATTTCCTTATGGCTTTACCGCAGATACTATGTTTTTAATAGATGAAAATAAATATCCAACACTGTCTCCAATTATTAAAGCTTTAAAGAATTGGGACCACAATACCAATCCTGAAAGTAATGGGGCGCTTATTTATAATTTAGCTTATTATAAAATTCCTAAATTAATGGAGGGAAGAAAGGATGATAAACTAACCATGCAAGAAGCCGTTGCTACCTACCAATACATTTATGATTTTTTAATGAAAAATTATAATAGACTTGACGTGAGTTTAGGTGAAATGCAAAGACTTGTAAGAGGCGATGAGAACTGGCCACAAGGTGGTATGCCCGATGTGCTTGCAGCAGTGCAAACTCAACCCTATGGTGAAGGGCAAAGAAAAATGAATAGTGGTGATGCCTATATTGAATTTGTTCGCTTTCCTAAAGACGGAGGTTTACCCCTTATTGAATCGGTGAATACTTTTGGAGCAAGCGCTAATAAAGGGGATGCACATTATGCCGACCAACGTGCCATGTATCAAGCGCAGCAAGTGAAAAAAATGACTTTAGATAAAACTGAAGTGCTTAATAATGCGAAGCGTACTTATCATCCTCAATAGGTAATAGTACATCCTCAATAGTGCGGTAGTTATTTTATAAATAAATAGTAATCAAGTATTACAACAAGAGCAAGTATTATAATCTTGCTGTAACAACGCTTCTATCCAAGAAGGCCTTGGTATCGTAAATGACAGTTTTGTTAGAACGCTTCAGGCTTGCATAATCTAATGATTTAAAAAAATCATGTGCTACCACTAGCACAATTGCATCATATTTTCGAAGTGCAGTCACTAAATCAATAGCATGTTTTTGCTTCACTTCTAATGCATTTGCATAAGGGTCAAAGGCATCCACTTCCATGCCCGCAGCGCTAAGCTGGCTATGTATTTCAAAGGCTTTTGAATTTCTAATGTCGGGGCAATTCTCTTTAAAGCTAACCCCCAGTATTAATGCCTTAGCGCCTTTAGCATTAATACCATTAACACTTAATAATTGAATTAATTTTTCAGTCACAAAATGGCTCATTTGATCATTCACATTTCTTCCCGATAATATAACCTGCGGATGATAGCCTAAGCTTGAAGCCTTATGTGCTAAATAATAAGGGTCTACTCCAATACAATGTCCTCCCACTAAACCTGGCTTAAAGGGTAAAAAATTCCATTTTGTAGCAGCTGCTTCTAATACCTCATTCGTATCAATACCCATTCTATCAAATATGAGTGCTAGCTCATTCACAAAAGAAATATTTATATCGCGTTGTGCATTTTCAATTGACTTAGCCGCCTCTGCCACTTTTATACTAGATACTTTAAAAGTACCTGCTGTAATAATACTTGCATAAAGTGCATCTACCTTATTCGCTGTCTCTGGAGTAGAGCCTGCTGTTAATTTTTTAATAGTAGTAAGTGTATGTACTTTATCGCCCGGATTTATTCTCTCTGGAGAATAACCAACATAAAAATCTTTATTAAAAACTAAACTACTTTGTTTTTCTAAAACAGGAACGCAGTCTTCTTCGGTGCAACCAGGATACACTGTGCTTTCATAAATAACTAAGTCCCCGTTTTTTAAAACCGAACCTATCATAGCAGTGGCTTCTACTAATGGTTTTAAATTAGGGCGCTTATCTGCATCAACTGGTGTAGGAACTGTTACAATAAATATAGTAGCCTCTTTAATAGCACTAAGAGAACTCGTAAAGCTTACATGTTTCGCGTTTTTGATTTCAGCCTCTGTACATTCTAAGGTTTGGTCCTTACCATTTTCTAAATCTCTTATTCTTGTTTCATTGATATCAAAACCAATAACAGTGTATAGCTTAGCACAAGCAAGTGCTAATGGTAAGCCTACATAACCCAGGCCTACTATGGCAATGGTGGGTGATATGGTTTGATTTTGAGTCATCTATTTTCAAAGGTAAAGGACCCACTAGTGATTACCATAATTTTTTTCACCTGCTGTGATGGACAGTTTTAATCTATTCTGTGGCGGAGGTAAGGGGCAGGTAGCAAATGCTGTAAAGGCGCAGGGCGGATTATAAGCATTATTAAAATCAATTTCTGTATTGCCTAAAGCATCTGGTTTATCAATTTCAATAAATCGACCAGCCCCATAAGTAGTTTTACCAGCGGTTTCATCGGCAAATACAATAAAAAATTTAGGCCCTCCTTCATCAATCACATCTAATGAATACTCTTTATTTTGAATGGTAAATATTAATTTGCCTGCTGTTTTTTGCGCAGTAGTTTGACCAAGTATATTGGTAATCATTAATAAGTTTTGCGAAGGCGCCACCATGCTCGCCTTTACACGCCAATTAGCGTCAATAGGAAATCGCTCTATGCCTTTAAAATTCACTAAAGTTTTTGCTTTTAAATTTCTAAATCTAACGCCAATTTTATCTTCTCTTTTAATAATGGTCCAAGTGAAATGCGACCATGACATAGTTATAGCTTGCTCTTCTTTAGAAAATACTGTTACAGGAACCTGGCCAACTACTAATTGGCCATTTACTTTAATTGTATAGTTTTTTTGATTTACCCAAAGTACAGAATCACCTTCATAAATAAAGGAGCCTAATTCAGCTGGAAATGCTGCATTATTGTACCTACAATCACTACCTTCTTTTTTCCCAAAACTATTCGCTCCCTTCTCTAACCAATAAAGGCCCTCTAAATTTAACCAACCATTGGGCGTTTTTAAATCGGCTATTCGGGCTTTATACTGGTCGTTAACAGACTTTGTATAAGTATTTGATTTTTGAGCTTTCGCTAAAAAGAAGGAGTTTAAAAACAGTAAAGTATATATTAATTTTTTCATTTATTGGTCTGTATCTGTAATGCACCTAGAAACACATCTAGATCTGACAAAATTAACATAATTAAGGCCTAGAATCATATAAATTTCTTAAATTTAGGCAGTTAAATATAATAGCATGCAACTAAAGAAATTACTTATTGGGTTTTTAATCATTGGCATAATAGCTTGTAACAAAACGGTTACGACCATTCCTGAAACACCTGTAGCACCTGTAGTAGATAATACCACTGTAACAAAAATTACCAATGCCGATATTAATACCTGGATTCATGAAAATATGTCGGCCTATTATTTATGGCCTGATAAAATGCCGGCTTTAGCCAATACTACTACCAGCAGTGATCCTATGAATTATTTTTATAGTATTTTATATGAATATAAAACTACCGACCGTTTTTCTTGGATAGATAGTAGTTCCGCCAATTTAATAAACCAATTAAATGGTATTAATACCGTTTTAGGTATTAGGGTGAGTGCTTTTTATACCGACGATACAAAAGTAAATGTTGCCTTGGTGATAGCCTATGTATTAAAAGGAAGTCCTGCTGAAAAAAATGGATTAAAAAGAGGAGATATCATTTTATCGGTAGATGACAAAACTATCACTTCGTCTAATTATGGTTCAGCATTACAAAATCAAACCTTGAAATTAGGTTTAGGTGCTTATGATAATAAAGTATTTAGCAGTACAGGTAAAACTATAACCGTTACAAAAGTCGAATTACAAACGAATCCCATTTTACAAGACACGGTTATTAATTGGGCAGGAAAGAAAGTGGGCTATTTTGCCTACTTACAATTCCTATCTAGTTTCGATGATAGCTTAAGAGCTGTATTTGGTAGGTTTAAACAAAAAGGTGTTAACGAACTAGTCATTGACCTTCGTTATAATGGTGGCGGCTATGTTTCTAGTTCAGATTTGTTGACCAATTTAATGGTGAAGGACTTAGCTAGTAGAGTAGATAAAGTGATGAATAAAAGACAGTATAACGA
>JABMML010000062.1 GCA_013205585.1 Chitinophagaceae bacterium
AGGTAGAACGCTTAATTGTTTATGGTATACTTCTATATTTTTAAAAGCCTCTCCATTTTCTTTGAAGCCATACTGTGATACTTTTAAAAAACCATTGGCTAAAATTTCATGGACTACTTTAAGTACTTCTTTATTGTCTTTGTTAAAATGAACGGTTAAGCAAGAGCCATTATTAATTTCAGCTAATACTTCATTTCCTAATAAAGCGTTTTCGAAAACCTGTACCATTCCATTGGGTATAACGCTATACTGGGCATAAAAAGCCTCATTTTCAATATTCACCCAATTGTGACTAAAGCTAAGGGCATGGCCATTTTGAACACTTTCAATTTTGTAGTTTCCAGATTTAGGAACTAATTGATACTCGAATTCGCTTTTTTCCGGGAAAAGCTGCCAGCTTGCTAAAAAATTATATGCTTGAACCATATTTTAGATAACAAAAATAAGTAGGAAAGGTTGAATGAATATGGGTTGTTTATGCTCAAAAAAGCTAATTAATTTGAACAAAATCGGGCTTGCTAATAATACTAGAATTATACTTATAACGCAGGTTGGTAATTAGGCTAATATTCCAAGGGCTTACTTGAAGATTGGTTCTTGGGAAGTAAAAGGCTCTTAATTCAATGGTGCCAAAAATGAGGTTTTCATTCCTAATTCTCATACCAGATCCTATAGAGGTATAAATATCTCCCTTGTCAATGGGTTGGCCCACGGTTCTTAGATAAGTAATATTGCCAAAGGCAAAAGGGGAGGTTCGAAACCCATAAAATGATTTTGAATTATACCATACCGATTCCCAGTTCGCAGTGATACGGGTGCCACCATAAATACGCTCATTATTTAATTGAGGTATACCATAGCTACTACTAATAAGTAGGGCCTCGTTGAATTTATTTTTTAGGGTTTGTGTAAAACTTATATTAATAATGGACCTGTATTTATAACCGCTCTCTAAATAACGAAGTTTATTTATTTGTTCAATACTTGCTATGAAACGAACATCTTGTAATTGTGCATCGGCATAACTGGAACCTGCACTTAATGTAAGATGTCTATAATTTTCATTAGCTAGTAATTTGTAGTTCTCTAATTTAATTCCTAAATAAGGTAGTGAGCTTTGTTCTCTTCTATAATTTCCAGAAGTGATGACCATGGATTTTCCTGTGGGTAAATCCTCGTTTCTGCCAAATCCATATAAATATTGGGTTCTTATAATTTTTTGTTTAAATAAAGTAAAAGAAGCTAGGGAGGCTTCAATATTTTGATAGTTTTTATCTATTTGCGCTAAATAATCTGTGGGTCTTTGTTTAAATATATTTTTTAAAAAACGAACTTGTACAAAATAATGCACATTATTGGCTGCCAGTGAAATTCGATTACTAAAAAGTTGATAACCTAACCATGCATCAAAATGTTTTAAGTCATAATTATAAGTACTGTTGAATAAAGAGTCTGACCACTTATTGGGAAATACATTTTCATTATTGGCATTATTCCAATCAAATCCCCAGGTCCATTTACTATTGGGCGTGAGTAGGGGACGGTTACCTCTTATGTAAACGGTGGATTCGGATAAATCGCCATTGGCTTCATTGGGGGCAAATGATTTTGCACCAATTGTAATATCTGTAAAACTGCCCTTTAAATTTCTATTGGTATAATCAAAGCCCCAGCCTGTATTTATTTCTCTGTTTTTATCGAAGTTGTGATTTAAGGTAAAGGCATTTCCTCCATCATTTGCATTATTGGTACTTAAGGAAGCAGTATAAGAATTGGCATTTCTAATATTAAAGCTACCCCCAATAGGGAAAATATCTTTTGTAATAATATATATGTCTACTTCATTAGTGTCCACCTTAGAAAGAGCGGCGAGTATACGGGCATCTTGTATATAGGGTAAGTCTCTTAACCACTTTTCATTATAGGCAATGACTAAGGGGTCTACTAATTCTTGCTCCTTAATAAATAAATTTTTACGAATTGTATTTTCGCTGGTTTTATTATGCAATTTATCTGTAAATTTTGTGAGGGCATCTTTTTTTAAATTATTAGGATTTGTAGTACTTGTCCCAAAATGTTTTTGTTCTATTTGAATGCTTCTAATTCTTTTTCCTTCGTACTTCGCTACTTGTTGTACGTATTTATTAAGATTAATAAAAGTAGAATCAATGAAAGGGTTGGGCTTGCCCCTGAATTGCTTAATAATAGTTTGTAGTAAATTGCTATCCTTGGATAAGGCAATATTTTTTTCGCTATTTCTTACTTGTGCATAGATAGAAATATGCAAACAGAGTAAGAATAGTAAAGTAAAAAATTTTCGAAAAGCAGAAGTCATGGTATTGTTATTTCATTACAATACTTTAACGGCTCTTTTTCTTAAAGATTCGATAGGTATATTTAAATATTTACCTATTTGCTTACTATCTCTATAGCTTATCACTCTTAAAGAAAGTACATCTTCTGGAATTAAAAAAGGTGCTGTGTATTTTTGGCTATAATTGTCGGGCATTTGATCGTTAATGGTATAATACATATCTAAGCCTTCCACTTCGCCTTCCATAATGCCTATTAATTCACCTTTTGTATTTAATTGAGTAGTTACAATAGGGTCATACATACTTCTAGCATATCTCACATTCGCTGCATCTAGTTTTTCAAATTGATTTTCTACTTTTTTAGTAAAACTATTCCAGTTCTTTTTTTCTTTTGGAGACCAGCCTGTTTCTGCAACTGCCATACCTCGAGGCCAAGTCATGTATTGAGCATATCTCATATCAAATATTTGCTCTGACCATTGATTTGCTTGATTACCTAAAATTAAATTAGGATCAACACCTTCTGGAATGGGTTCAAAAGAATAAGTGGTTTTCATTCTGAGTCCACGGTATACTTTTCCTTCTGCTGTTTGCTCGCCTTGGTAAAAATCAATGTAGTTATAGTCATTGGGAGACATGACTACTTTATGCCCTTGTTTAGCTGCTTCAATGCCCCCTTTCACACCTCTCCAACTCATTACTGTAGCATCACCCGATAAACCACCTTCTAATATTTCATCCCAGCCCATCATTTTCTTTCCTTTGCTATTAATTATTTTTTGTACGCGGCGCACAAAATAACTTTGTACTTCATTCATATCCTTCAAGCCTTCTTTTTTCATCAGCGCTTGTACATTTGGCGATTTCTCCCAATTGTTTTTTGGATTTTCGTCTGCCCCCATATGAATGTATTCAAAAGGAAATAGGGGAGCAATCTCTCCAAATATTTTATCTAAGTATTCATATACTATTTCATTAGAAGGGTCTAAAGAATTATCAATTTTTGAAGCAACATGTCCATTCAAACCATCCCAGTCCATAAACTCATCCCCTGCATTTACTTGGAAAGGGTAATTAGGTGTAGTACTTAAAAAAGGATAAGCTGTATTCATGGCTAAGCTATGACCAGGCACATCCACTTCTGGAATGACTTCAATAAACCTTGCTTTTGCATAAGCCACTACTTCTTTAATATCTTCCTGTGTATAAAACCCACCATAAGTTTTAGGTTCATCTATGGCAGGCGTAGTAATATTCATCCACTTGCCTTTACGCTCTGCTCTCCATGCACCCACGCTTGTTAATCTAGGAAGAGATTTAATTTCAATTCTCCATCCTTGGTCGTCGGTTAAATGCCAATGAAAGCGGTTGTACTTATAACGCGCCATGTCTTCAATAAATGTTAATACTTCTGCTTTGCTGAAAAAATGTCTACTAACATCTAGCATCATACCTCTCCATCCGAAACGAGGTTTGTCAATGATAGAAACATAAGGCAAGGTCCAATTTGTATTGGCTTGTAAAGTATTGGAATAAACTACCGCTGGTAATAATTGCATCACTGTTTGCCAGCCAAAAAATAAACCTGCATTCGCATTGGCTTTTAATTGAATTCCTTTTTCATTAATGTCTAAAGTATAACCCTCGGTACCTAAATTAGCATCGTTGACAATTTGTAAATCAATGTTTGGTTTGTTTTTTGTAAAATATACTACGCGTCCTGTAGTGGTTCTTAATTTTACAGCCATAATATCTGAAACTGCATTTGCTGAACTTGGTGCATTAATGGCAATGCTTTTAGGCAAAGTATAAGTACCTGGCTTTGTGGTCATTTGATAAGGCTCGGGGATAATACTTATGTTTTGTGCAATAGTAGCAGTAGAAAGTCCACCAATAATTAGTGTAATGATTATTACAATGGATAAAATTTTGTTCAGTTTCATACAAAATTATTTTTTATTAATTTAAATTTATACTCTTTAGAAGTGAAAGGTTTTGCTATTTTTAAAAAGCTAAAGCAATGCCTTTAAAGGTACAAAAAAATATATAAAAAAGCCGCTCCTGATTACTCGGGAACGGCTAGGGGAATTTTGGAAATATTGTAGAAACTAGATAAAACTAGTTACTAAATTTACTTTCAACTATAGATTAGTATCTGTAAGCGTCAGCCTTGAATGGACCTGCTACAGGTATACCTAAATAAGCTGCTTGCTCAGTCGTTAATTCATCTAATTCAGCACCAACTTTCGCTAAATGTAAACGCGCTACTTTCTCATCTAAATGCTTAGGTAACACATACACTTTGTTCTCGTAGTTTTTATGGTTTTTCCATAATTCTATTTGAGCTAATGTTTGGTTAGAGAAAGAGTTACTCATTACAAAGCTAGGGTGACCAGTAGCACAACCTAAGTTTACTAAACGGCCTTCTGCTAAAACGATAACATCTTTACCATCGATATTGTATAAATCAACTTGTGGTTTAATAGTATCTTTTGTATGACCATAGTTATTATTTAACCAAGCCATATCAATTTCAATATCAAAGTGACCAATATTACAAACAATGGCTTTATCCTTCATTACTCTAAAATGTTTTTCATTGATCAAATCACGACAACCAGATGCAGTAACAATAATGTCTGCTTCTTTTACTGCGTCGATCATTTTTCTAACTTCATAACCATCCATCGCAGCTTGTAAAGCACAAATTGGATCGATTTCAGTCACCATTACACGGCAACCAGCACCACGTAAAGATGCGGCAGATCCTTTTCCTACGTCTCCGTAAGAACCTACTACTGCTACTTTACCAGCCATCATCACATCGGTAGCACGGCGAATCGCATCTACTAATGATTCTTGACAACCATATTTATTATCGAATTTAGATTTTGTAACAGAATCGTTTACGTTAATGGCAGGCATTGGTAAAGTACCTTTTGCCATACGCTCATATAAACGGTGAACACCTGTAGTAGTTTCTTCACTTAAACCTTTAATATCAGCAACGAATTGAGGATATTTATCTAAAACCATATTGGTTAAATCACCACCATCATCTAAGATCATATTCAAAGGACGGTCTGCACCACCAAAGAATAAAGTTTGTTCAATACACCAGTCACCCTCTTCAATAGATTGACCTTTCCAAGCAAATACACCCACACCTGTTGCAGCAATAGCAGCAGAGGCTTGGTCTTGTGTAGAGAAGATATTACAAGAGCTCCATTTTACTTCAGCGCCTAAGGCAGTTAAAGTTTCAATTAATACAGCTGTTTGAATAGTCATGTGTAAGCAACCCGCAATACGAGCACCTTTTAATGGTTGGCTTGGTCCGTATTCAGCACGGATACTCATTAAACCTGGCATTTCTGCTTCGGCTAAACGAATCTCTTTACGACCCCAATCTGCTAATGTGATATCGGCTACTTTATAAGGTAGGCTAAAATCGATGTTTTCTAGGTTAGACATATATTTTTTGTTTAGAGGGCAAAGGTATGAAATAGGATAAAATAACAAAATATTTGATATTTTTAGGATATTCGGCTATTATATTCTATTTTTGTGATAATTTATGCTAAAATAATATGAAAAATAGTACTCCATCAGTAGATTCGGCTAGTCTTCAACAATCTATCTCTTTAGACGAGAAGGATTTAGCCATTTTACGCCTCTTACAACAGAATGCCAGGATTACCGTAAAAGAAATTGCCGATCAAATTCATTTGAGCACCACACCGGTGCATGAGAGAATTAAGAGGCTAGAGGCGGGTGGAGTTATTAAGCAGTATGCCACTTTAATTGATGGTACCAAAGTGAAAAAGGGGCTGATGGTTATTTGTTATGTGTCTCTAAATCAACATAGTAAGCAGTCTGGAGGGCAGTTTATCAAGCTAATAAATGACTTACCCGATGTGGTGGAATGCTATAGTATATCGGGAGAATTTGACTTTATGTTGAAAATTGTGACCGAGGATATGAACAGTTATTACAATTTCCACGTGAACAAATTAAGTCAGGCCGACAATATAAGTCAGGTACAAAGCGTTTTTATAATGGGTATCGTTAAACAAACCCATTTAATAGTATAAATAGCACAGGTATAAAAATGGTAGACCTTTCAAACTATTCATTATGAAATATAATAAGTATCTAGGTATTGGGATAGCGATAATAATTGTGCTGGGGGCATTCTATATTTTAACGCCAGGTCATAATGCAAGGCCCATTGTGATGCAATATCCTTTTGTTTTAAAATCAATGAACTTAGTTTCTTTAAGTACTTATAATGCAGATACAGCTCAAACCGATAGCACGCCTTTAATAACAGCAAGTGGTTTTAAATTAGACAGCGCTAATCCTAAAAGACATAGAGTGATTGCCATTAGCCGTGACTTAAAAGAATTATTTGCTTTTGGAGATAAAGTAGAATTGACCAATGCCGGAAAGTTTAATGGCATTTGGTTTATTCATGATTTAATGAATAAAAAATACAAAAACAAGATTGATATTTTAATCAATTCAAGCGACCCCCAAACAAGTTTAAAAAGGGTGGTGATTTCTAAGATTTAATTACTTCACAGATTATTTTCTAAGTGTATGTGGTCACAATTTGTGACCACATAGGGCCAATTTTAAGGCATGAGGTCACAATTTGTGACCACATTAGGAGAATTTTCAGGGTATGATGTCACAATTTGTGACATCATAGGGTAAATTTGAAGGTATGATATCACAAATTGTGACCTCATAGGGCAAAAACGAGGGTATTTATACTTAAATCTTCAAGCGCATCACATAATCGTCCATGTAAAAGCCATTGCCAATATCGAATTTAAATTCGAGTTCTTTAATAAAACCTTTTTTTAAATAAAAAGTATAAGCGTTATTTAATTTATTCACCTGCAAGAATAAAGAGTTAGACCCTGCTGCCTTGGAAACCTCGATGCATTTATTTAATAAGGCCTTGCCAGCTCCAGTACCTTGTGCTTCGGGAAGTACATATAATTTATTGATTTTGTGTGCAATCTCATTTGAGTCTTCTTCTTTTTCAGGGCTTACAGAACAAAAACCCACTGCATCCCATAGTCCATTTTCTTTTTTAATGCTAGCTATATAAAATTCGCAACCCGTATTCATTTGTGTTTCTAATGAGTCATTGCTGTACATCCAATCCAACATGAAATCAATTTGTGCTTGAGATATGATATGACCATAAGTGCTGGGCCAAGTGCGCTCCGATACAGATCTGATAAAATCTCTGTCAGTTAAGCCAGCACGTGTTATTTGAATTTCGGTCATTGATTTTTTTTGTTATAATAAGTTAAGTCCAAGTTGATAATTTTAGTTAAATAAAAACATATTCATTTAAACTACAAAAATCTTACCCTAACTGCGCTAAACTTTCTTCAAT
>JABMML010000063.1 GCA_013205585.1 Chitinophagaceae bacterium
AAATTGCACAAAAAGCTCATCTAAATGCTTTAAGAGTCTTTATACTTGGTACAAATCTTTTTACCATATTTAATAAATCAGGCACTGATGCATATACAGCCGAAGACCCATCATTGCCTGGCAGTGTTTATCCACAACCTAGAAATGTAACATTTGGATTAAATATTACATTTTAAAAAATCAAATTAATTAAAATTAAATTCGTTATTATGAAAAAGTATCAAATATTATTCTTGTTAATGTCTATTCTTACTATATCTTCTTGTAGTAAGGGCTTTTTAGACTATACTCCTAAGGGAAAGGTTTCGGATGAACAATTAAATACAGCTGCTAATGTAGATGGCATGTGTATTGCAGCGTATGCTGCATTAGGAAATGATGATTTTACGGTTCCCTATGTTCATGCATGGCCATGGGGTAGTGTTAGAGGAGGCGATGCATACAAAGGGGGTGGAAGTGTTGGTGACCAAGGTTACATTGACAATTTGGAAAAATTTAATCTTGTAACAGTTGATATTGCATCGCTTAATACAATGTGGGTTGCTTTGTATGAAGGAATTGCTAGGACAAATGATGCAATTCAAAGAATGAATAAAT
The DNA here is from genome assembly GCA_013205585.1 of Chitinophagaceae bacterium. Lineage (GTDB taxonomy): Bacteria > Bacteroidota > Bacteroidia > Chitinophagales > Chitinophagaceae > Sediminibacterium. The sequence continues at coordinate 598 of JABMML010000063.1, forward strand.
TATCCGCTACAGATTACCCTAAAAAAAGTATTCGCCTTGCAGAAATGCGTTATATTAGAGGGCATTTTCATTTTTTATTAAAAGTTCTATTTAAGAATATCCCTTATATTGATGATGCCGTTTTACAGAAAGACAGAGGTAAAGTAGACAATTCAACATTAACTGATATTCAATTATGGGACAAAATAGAAGCTGATTTTCAATTTGGAGTAGACAATCTACCAGTTGCTCAAGCAGAGGTTGGTAGAGCTAACAAAATGTCCGCTTCCGCCTATCTTGCAAAAGTTAATCTATATAAAGCTTATCAACAAGACAAGAACAATCAAGTAACATCCATTAATGCAGCGGCTTTAGCTAAAGTTATTGCAGCTTGTGATGCTGTTATTAATTCTGGGAAGTATAGTTTAGAGTCTGATTTTGGCAATAATTGGTTATACCCATTATCTGAAAACAATAAGGAATCTGTGTTCGCAGTTCAATATTCTATTAATGATGGAACGCCTAATGGAAGAATAAATATGTCTTCGTCCTTAAATTATAATATGGCATCAAAATATGGTTGTTGTTCATTTCATGCTCCAAGCCAAAATCTTGTTAACGCCTTTAAGACAGATGTCAATGGACTTCCCTTGCCTGATACTTACAATGATGTATCCATGAAAGATTCTATAGATTATTGGACAAATGGAATAGATCCAAGATTAGATCATACAGTTGGAGTTCCCACTCATCCATTTAAATATATACCAACTTTTATAGCACAGAAAACATGGCAGCGTGTGCTATCTATTTATGGCCAATTTACACCAATGAAAGAAATAGCTCAATACACAAGTCCGGCATTTAAAAAAGTGGGAGCATTTTTTGGGAGTGCAACAAATTGGAATATTATTAAATACGATGAAGTACTACTTTGGAAAGCTGAGGCATTAATTGAATTAGGCCGGGAAGCAGAAGCTTTACCAATCATTAATTTGGTAAGAGCAAGAGCAGCAGCAAGTACTGGAATGTTGAAATATTCAAATGGAAGCTTAGTTGCTAATTACAGAGTTAGTCCATACGTTGATGGAACAAATATTACATGGTCGAATATTAATGCAAGAAAAGCGCTAAGATTCGAAAGAAGATTAGAATTTGCAATGGAAGGTCAATATTTTTTCGATTTAGTACGTTGGGGAATTGCTTCTGAAAAAATTAATCAATATTTTACTATTGAGAAAACAAGAGTCCCAAATCTAGCTTCTGCCAAATTTACTTCGGGTAGGGATGAATATTTGCCAATTCCAATTAATCAAATAACATTAACGCTTGGTTTGCTAAAGCAAAATCCAAATTGGTAATTCTATATTTATTTTAATTATACCATATATGAAAAATTTAGTAGTCTTTAGCATTGTTACATTTTTATTGATTATATCGAGTAGTCAATCAGTCAACGGACAAGTAACTTCAGTTGACAATACTTCAAAAGTGCCAAAATATACTTTTAGTACTACATTGGCTCAGCAGGAAGAAGAATTAAAATCAAATCCATT
>JABMML010000064.1 GCA_013205585.1 Chitinophagaceae bacterium
CTTCTTTAAAGAAGATGATGTTACCTGGAGCAATCACTATCATCTCTCCTATTTTAATTGGATTTACAATGGGTCCTGAAGCCTTAGGTGGTTTCTTAGCAGGTGCTACTGTAAGTGGTGTGTTAATGGGTATATTCCAAAACAATGCAGGTGGTGCTTGGGACAATGCTAAAAAATCTTTTGAAAAAGGTGTTGAAATAAATGGAGAGATGTTCTATAAAAAATCTGAACCACATAAGGCTTCTGTAACGGGAGATACGGTGGGAGATCCTTTTAAAGATACTTCTGGTCCTTCAATGAATATCTTAATTAAATTAATGTCAATTGTTTCATTGGTTATTGCGCCTAGTTTAGCGCAATTGCATCCAACTAAAGCAATGGAGGTTAAATCACAAACTGTTGAGATTTCAGTTATTAATAGCGATACAGCAGCGGATGCTAAAATCATTAATGATACCGCAACAACTGTAACTATCTCTGCAAATACTAAAACATTATTACAAGCTTTACAAGAAGAAGGTATTGCTCCAATTGACAATGTTAAGATTCAAATTAACAATGGTAATATTACAGTGAATGGCAAGGCCTTAACAGCAGAGCAGAATGCTAAATTCTCCTCTTATCTTAAGACTAATAATAAAAAATAAGCCTAGAAAAGTTTACGAAAAAGGCTTATAATTTATAGCTTTAAAGCCTAAGTTTAAAAAAATTAACAAAATCCCTCCGATATTTTCGGGGGAATTTTTTTGTTAGTTCCTATAATTTCGTAGATTGCTTACGAATACAATCGTATAAATATGAATAAGACTAGCAGACCTACAGAAAGTGAATTAGATATCCTTAGTATTTTATGGGAAAAAGAAAATGCGACTGTTAGAGAAGTGCATGAAGTTGTACAAAAAACAAAGGAAGTGGGTTATACCACTACCCTAAAGCTCATGCAAATTATGAACGAGAAAGGACTTGTTACAAGAAATGTTAGTTCTAAAACACATATTTACACCCCTAGTTTAAAAAGAGAAAAAGCGCAGGAGCAGTTTGTAGGTAAAATAATTCAAACCTTATTTAGTGGTAGCACTTCACAATTAGTTTTACAAGCCTTAGGAAGACAAAAGCCTTCTGATAGTGATTTAGCCGATATTAAATCCATGATTCAAAAATTAGAACGTAAATAAGCATTTATGCATTTCTTAACCAATATACCATTAGCTATTATAAATAATATAGGTTTCTTAGCTATATTATTTTTGGTATATCAGGTAGCGAAAAGTTTACAGGAAAAAGAGATACTTTCCCTTCAGGCTTCTCATTTATTTAGTATGGCAAGTTTTTTTCAATGCTTGGGCTTGGTTCAATTTATATTACTTCTATTTTACCCTTCACTTAGTTTTGAATTAGTAAGCGAAAATTTAAATTTAGTCAATACAGCTATATCCTCCTTATTTATCCAAGCGCCTATTAGTTGGCTTTCATTCATAGGCTGGCTTTATTGTTTTGTTTTAATAGCACTCATACTTAAGACGGCATTTCAATTCTATCAATTATCTTTTTTATTAAAAACATCTAATTTTTCAGACACAGATAAGTATACTTCTTTTATAAATAGCCTACCTAATTATACTTCAGGCAGGAAAGTAAAACTGGGCATTTCATCTACCATTGAAACTCCTATCAGCTTTGGCTGGATAGAACCCATTATACTTCTACCTATTGCCTTGGTCAATCAATTAAGCGTAAAAGAAATAGAGAGTATTATTTTACATGAATGGGCGCATATACTTAGAAACGACTACCTCATTAATTTAATAACAAGCTTTGTTCAAGTAATTTTATTCTTTAATCCCTTTACTTATTTATTCAATAAAGAAATTAGCCTTCAAAGAGAAATTGCCTGTGATAGTTATGTATTAACTACTTCAGTAGAAAAATTAGATTACTTGAATACGCTCTATAAAATGGCAACTAGAATGCATGCAAAGGACGCAGCTATTCAAAATTCAAGCAAGTGGACAATGGGTTTTTTAAATATACCCAATGAATTTTTATACAGGGTGAAATTTTTGACAAAAACCAAAAGGTTTAATCTTATTCAGTCTACTAAAGTAATGCTCACTACTATACTAGCCAGTTTGTTATTTTTTATCCCTTTTGATAAAAAACAAAATAACTTAGTAACTAAGTTACAACCAAAGGTTTTATTCGCTTCAAAACTATTACCTACCAGCATAGTGATTAAAAAACCAACACATTTTAAATCAACAGATTCATATACTTCTATTCGTAAACAAAGTAGCCTTCTTCCAAAACAAATTGATGAAAATACAGAAGTGGTGAATACTTCCTATGATGAGATGGTACAAAAAACAATTAGTTGGATAAAAACGCGTGAAGTAGAGAATCAATTTGCTAATTATCAAGAAAATACGGAAGCTGTTGAATTTGAAGTGGCGGAGAAATTATTAATGCGTGCCATTTTCACCAACTACCAATTAAGAAGAGAATTATTAAATGATCGTTTAACTAAAGCCACCAATGAAAAAGAAGCCATGGATTATGTGGTCAATAGTAAAGAATGGGAACAGATGCAACAATATGAAAAGTGGACTGCTGAATTTTTGCAAAAATATCCCCTACCTGAAGATACGACCACTTCTTTTTCTACTTTAAAGGCTCGCTTAATTGTTTACTAATTTCTTTTCCTCCTTCGCAAAACAACCAGTCTAGTATACTTAGGTTAGAAATAAAACCCTTACTTGATTCAAATACCTGTACATAGGGATACTGAATAGCAAACTGTTCATAATTATTGGGTTGCCATGGGAGCGCTGAAACTTTCTTGAATTTTTCATTAATAGGTTCATTAATAGGTTCATTGATAGGTTCTTTGCAATCTATCAATTCCCATTTACCCTTAATTGATTTTTGTAGAAATTGATGACAGTCTTCTAAAAAATCAACTAAGTATTCTTTTTTTGTTGTGTAAAGCTTTTCGAGATCGGCTTCATAGTATTCAAAATAGGGGGCTCTTTTATAACAAGTTTTTATGGCCTTCAAATGCTGTGCTTGCCAAGGTGCATCATAAGCAATGAGAACATCCTTAATGGCAGTTTTCTGCTCTCTTCCACCCAATATGGGAATAGTTAAATTCAATGGCCCTTGTGCACTTAAAATGATCATTCTATTTTTAAAACTCATTTTGGTAAAAGCAGCTTCTTTGTCAAAACATAACTGCTTTTGTTTATAGACTAATTCTATAAAGCAAATAGGCCCAAAATATTGATAATCGGTTATTAGCATGTCTTAACAAAAACTTATGTAAATATATTTTTACATTCTCCAATTAACTAATAATTTTTAATAATTTTATAGAAATCTTTTATGAAGCCTACTGCTTACCTTTTATTAGCTGTTATTTTATTTTTTTCAGCCTGCGCCGAGCCTAGTCCACTTGTTTTTAAAGGTGTACAATCAATTAAAATTGAGAAAGCAAGTTTTGGTAAGAATATTTTTAAAGCAGACTTTGCTTATCAAAATCCCAATCGTTTTGGATTAGTGCTCAATAAATTAGATTGTAATGTATTTATCAATGACCAGTTATTTACCCAATATAAATTAGATACCAACTTTACTATTCCAGCCAATGCAGCATTTGTATTGCCTACTACCATGGAAATAGAACTTAGTTCTTTATTAAAAAATAGTATTGATATTTTATTAAATAAGCCCATGAAAATTGGTATTAAAGGTAATGCGACTATTTCAAAGGGTATGTTTACTAAAACTATTCCTATTAATTTTGAGACGAATCAGAAATTAAATTTAAGAGAGGCTATTATGAAATAACTTACTAATAAATTATAAACTTGGTTTAACTATTATAAATTCCAATATTATATATTCCAATTACTAGGACTTTCTCTCCACTGCATTAATATTTCTTGGGTTTTGCTATCCACATCACCCTTCTCCACTGCTAGGTCAATTAAGCTTGCATAATTGGTTAAAGAATAATAAGGCACTCCAGCGGTTTTAAAGGCTTCGTCCGCTAATGCAAATCCATAATTAAATATGGAAACCATACCTACTACTTCCAATCCTGCATTTCTTAAAACATCTACTACTTGTAAACTACTTTTACCTGTAGAGATTAAATCTTCAATGACTAAAATTTTATTCGTTGTGGCATAAGCTCCTTCAATTTGATTGCCTAGTCCATGTTCTTTGGGTTTAGGTCTAACGTATATATAAGGTAGTTTCAATTGATCTGCTGCCATCGCACCCCAAGGAATACCTGCGGTAGCCACGCCTGCTAACATATCAGCGCCTTCAAACTTTTCAAAAATGACATTACACATTTCACTTTTAATAAAATCTCTTACATAAGGGAAGGATAATACCTTTCTATTATCACAATAAATTGGACTTTTCCAGCCACTTGCCCATGTAAATGGATTATTTGGGCTTAATTTTACAGCACCTACTTGAAGTAGTTTTTCAGCAACGGCTTTCTGATTTGTCATAGGAATATTTTCTACTCGCAAATGTAAAGTCAAATTGCTAGATTCACTTCAGGACTTACTAAATACTATACACATTTTTATGCCCAAACAAATAATAGCAGCTGGTGGCCTGGTAACAAATGCCCAAGGAGAAATTTTATGGATATTTAGAAGGGGTTTCTGGGATTTACCCAAGGGAAAATTAGATGAGGGTGAAACTATACAATCTTGTGCCATTAGAGAAGTACAGGAAGAAACCGGCATTCAGAACATCAAATTACATGAATTATTAAAATTTACGAATCATCTTTATTTTGATAAATATTTACAAGAGGAATTAGTGAAACGTACTTATTGGTTTCATATGACTATTGCAACTATGCAAAAAGGCATACCACAAAGTGCAGAAGATATAGAAAAAATTGAGTGGCATTCTTTGGCTACCGCTAAACATTGTTTAGAACAAACTTATCCAACTATAATAGAAGTTATAGAAGCATACCGATTAAAAATTAATACTTAGAAAACTCAGTTCATTGGTGAAACTGAATTATACATAATAATTTAAGTAAATAGTAAAATATTTTAAACTTACTTTTTCAAGCTTTTGATAACTGCTTCTGGTAAGAATGGAGAAGCGTCTCCCCCGTTTCTAATAATATCTCTAACAATGGTAGATGCTACAGAAGTATATTTAGGTTCTCCTGTTAAAAAGATAGTTTCAATATGTCTATCCATGGTGCGATTGGCATCGGCAATGGTTTTCTCATATTCAAAATCGCTTACATAGCGAATGCCTCTTAAAATAAATTTAGCACCAATTGATTGACAAAACTTTACAGTGAGTCCATCATAAATGGCAACTTCTACTTGGGGTTGGTCTTTGTAAATTTCTTCAAACCACTGTTTTCTTTGATCTGCTGTAAACATAGGATCCTTGGAAGAATTGATACCAATACCTATCACCACTTTATCAAATAAGGGTAAGGATCTATCAATGATATCAATATGTCCTAAAGTAACAGGATCAAATGTTCCAGGAAATAAGCAGATTCTTTGCATGGCTTAAAAGTAAGAAAATAGTTAGGAAAAAAGAGATAAAGACTAATTAACTAATTAAGAAGGGTTGGTTCTACCTGTTAAAAGGTATAAACAAGCCATTCTTACTGCTACCCCATTTTCTACCTGGTCTAAAATGATGGAGTGTGGGCTGTCTGCCACATTACTATCTATTTCGACACCTCTATTAATAGGGCCAGGATGCATAATCACTATTTCCTTATTGAGTTTGTCTAGTCTATTTTTAGTGATACCATAAGCTAGGTTATATTCTCTTAAGGAAGAGAATAAAGGCTGATTTTGCCTCTCTAATTGAATTCTAAGCACATTGGCAACATCGCACCAAGCCAAGGCTTTGTCGATATTGTATTCCACGCGTACATCCATGGCTTTTTGTATATAGGTGGGAATTAAAGTAGGTGGCCCAGAGACCATTACTTCTGCACCCATTTTCTTGAGTAAATAGATATTGCTGAGTGCCACCCTGCTATGCATGATATCTCCAATAATGGCCACTTTTAAACCTGCTAATTTGCCGGTTTTTTCTTGCATGGAAAAGGCGTCTAATAAAGCCTGTGTTGGATGTTCGTTAATTCCGTCTCCTGCATTTATAATAGCTGCATTAATATGTTTGGCTAAATAATGTGGTGCTCCTGAAGCGCTATGGCGCATGACCACCATATCGACCTTCATGCTAAGAATGTTATTGACTGTATCGAGCAATGTTTCGCCCTTGGCTGCAGAAGAATTAGAAACAGTAAAATTCACTACGTCCGCAGACAAGCGTTTTTCAGCTAGTTCAAAGGAAATTCTTGTTCTGGTGGAATTCTCGTAAAAAAGATTCACAATGGTAACGTCTCTTAAAGTGGGAACTTTTTTAACGGGTCTTTGTAAAACTTCTTTGAATTGAGTAGCGGTAGATAAAATAAGTTGGATATCCTCGGTTTGGAGGTCCTTGATACCAAGAAGATGTTTGGTAGTTAGTGCCATTAAAAAACAAAATTAGTATAAATTTTTCTAATCAACCAATAAAATAACGTCATCCACCCCATCGTTCTCTTTCCATCTCACTTTTACCTTATAAGGACTAATATCTACCATTTCCTTACCTGTGAAGTCGGGTTGTATGGGTAATTCTCTACTTGGCTTACGGTCAACCAAAACACATAAACTTACTTTAGAAGGTCTTCCAAAAGCAAGTAAGGCATCTAGGGCTGCTCTGATGGTTCTGCCGGTAAAAAGTACATCGTCTATTAAAATCACCGTTTTGCCTTCAATGCTAAAGGGTAAATCGGTGGCCTTGGCCATATGTAAATCTCTTCTAACATCATCTCTATAAAAAGTGATATCTAGTTTGCCATATTGCACTTTGTCTGCTGTTAGTTCTTGGTGTAAAGCAGCTACAATACGGTCGCTTAAGAATACCCCCCTAGGTTGTAAACCAACAATAACGGCATTGGTTAAACCAGGATAAGTTTCTAAAATCTGATGTGCCAGCCTTTTTATGATGCTGGGAAGCTGTTGCTCACTAATAAGCGTCATGCTATAAAATTTTAATAAAATTACGTCCTTTTCTTGAATTTTAAAGGGAGCAAACCATTCCCTTTGTATTTTGCACTCATGGTAGGCATTCAAGAACTTAAATTAGTCCAGTTTAGGAATTACGTTCAAAAGCAATTTGAATTCACGCACCGTATTGTGGGTATCGTGGGCAGCAATGGAACTGGGAAAACCAATTTATTAGATGCCCTTTATTATTTATCCTTTACCAAAAGTTACTTTAACAGGCCCGATGCGCAAAATGTACACCATGCCTATGAGGGTTTGCGTATTGAAGGCCTCTATACTATTAATAAAACAGAAGTACCTATAACTTGTATTATTAGAGAAACTTTAAAAAAGGAATTTTATTTTGATGAAATTATTTATACAAAACTTTCTCAGCATTTAGGTAAAATTCCTTGTGTGATGATCGCCCCAGACGATGTTCAAATTATTACGGGCAGTAGTGAGGAACGAAGAAAATTAATGGATAGTTTATTGTGCCAAATTTATCCCGACTATTTAAAATATTTAATTCAGTATAATAAAGTATTGCAGCAAAGAAATAGTTTATTAAAACAAGCGGCAGAGACAGGAAGTATTGACCCTATTTTATTAGAAACTTTAAATGTTCAATTGATAGAAAATGGAATGCCTATTTATACTTATAGAAAAAAATTATTAGACGACCTGCTGCCTGAGATATTGATTTTATATAATCACTTAGCTAAAAATAATGATAAAATTCATATAGCCTATGAATCTAAATTGCATATAAATTCATTTAATGATTTATTAGACGAAGCTTATTCAAAGGACATTTTACTTCAAAGAACCACCGTGGGTATTCATAAAGATGATTTAATCATTACCATTCAAGGACAACCCTTTAAACAAGAAGCTTCACAGGGTCAAAGAAAAAGCTTATTATTTGCTATTCGTTTAGCAGAGTGGGAATGTATAAAAAGTCATAAAGGCTTCTCTCCTATTTTATTAATGGATGATATTTTTGAGAAATTAGACGAACAAAGAATGGTTCAGTTATTAGACTGGGTAAGCCATTCCACAGATGGTCAAGTATTTATAACCGATACACACAAGGATCGTATGGACGACTTATTAGGAAAATATTTAGCCGATTATCAGTTGATACAATTATAATTAGCCCTAAATTGTGCCCTCTATGGGAACATTTAAATTGGGTGAAGCACTTAAAAACTTTGTACAAGGAAGTAAACTAAAAAATGGCATTCGTTCTGCTGAAATAGAAGAGGTATGGCTAGAATTAATGGGCGTAACTATTGCAAAGTATACCGACAAAATATACATTTTCAATCAAAAGTTATTTATACAAACAAGTGTAGGCCCTTTAAAGAATGAATTAGGTTTTCAAAAAGTTCAAATTATAGAAAGGGTGAATGAAAAGATGGGTGAAAACACCATCATAGAAGTTATTATTAAATAAGTTTCATTGTTCCTATTATTTTCCTAAGTAATCGATGTAACTAGTTTTTTGCATAATGCTAGAACCATTCATAATAAATAAGCTTGGCCAAACACGGGCTGCTGTTTTTATCATTGTTATATCCCCTATTAAAATATTTTCTTTGGCTAAAAATTGTTGAGCACCTGCTTTATCGGCAGTAACAATATATACCAGCTTATATTCTTTATGCAATGAACTTAGTAAATTCTCCCAAGGAACATTGGCTTCTATTTTACCAGTAAAAACTAATACATAAGGAATTTCAGTAGCAAACAAAGCCTGGGTGGTGTCTTCCCCATTTACATTAGTAATTTCAAAATCAATAATGGCGGGAACTAAACCATTGCCTTTACTCACCACTACTTCTTTTCTGTTTTTATATACATAAGTAGAATCAAAATTATCAGGGAATTGATTGGCATCAAAAAAATAGGTTTTTCCTGCTTTCTCAAATTCCATTTGTATAGAAATGCTATCCTTTATTGCCCCTTCAGGTTCTTTCATTTTATCTACAATATTATTACCCACTTTATAAGGTAGGCAGTCAATAACAGGTAAATGTTCAAGTACATAGTATTGACCATAGCCTACTAATGATGTAGTTAATAGTAAAACAAAAATGCCTAGATACTTATTGGTATTGGACTTTGCTTTTTTATGATTAATAAGTAAAATAAGAATGGACACTAACAGCACTATGTCTTTGATAAAGGAGGTCTTGGGTGTTAAAGGAATGCAGTCTCCAAAACAACCACAGGTTTTAATTTTTCCAGAAAATAATGCATAAGCTGTAAGGAAAGTAAAAAATACAATAAGCCCTAGCAACAACCAAAGCGTTTGTTTATAAGGAAATTGTATAAGTAAGGCAATACCTGCTACAATTTCAAGGGTATTCATTACTAAGGCAAAGCCTAATGTATAATCAGTTAAAAATTGGATGCCCCAAACATCAAAAAATTCTAGCATTTTATAGCTAAGGCCCAAGGGGTCATTGGCTTTAATTAAGCCAGAAAAAATAAATAGTATACCTACTGACCAACGTAAAATTTTAAGGAAGTTTTGCATATCTTATTTTTTAATGTTTTCCTTCTGTCATTTGTATTAATGCAAAGGCTGAATAATTTAAGATATCTACAAAATTAGCATCAATGCCTTCGCTGATAAGGGTCTTACCATCATTGGTAAGTATTTGTCTAATGCGCATTAATTTCATTAAAATTAAATCGGCATAACTTTCTTGACTCATATCTCTCCAAGCTTCTCCATAATCATGATTTTTGTCCATCATGGTGGTTTTAGCGAAGAGTATATTTTCATGGTATAAGGCTTGCACTTGATCAACAGGGAGTTCGTCTACCTTCGGGTCACCCAATTTCAATTGAATTAAACCAATAACGGCATAATTAAGAATGCCTTTAAACTCGGATTGTATATCGTCTTCTACCTTCTGGGTACCCAAATCTTGAATGGTACGAATGCGTAATGCCTTGATAAAAATTTGGTCTACTACAGAGATAGTTCTTAACACTCTCCAGGCGGTACCATAATCCTTTGTTTTTTTAATAAAAATATCACTGCAAGAGGCAATGGCTTGATCAAATTGTGCGGAAGTTTGACTCATTAAATTTCGTCCGATTACTTTGTTAATTAATATCTTTGAACCACTGCAAGATAATCATTTAAGCTTAAATTAAAACCATGTTTAAAATACCTGCCAAAAATTTAGAATGGCAAATCACGAACCCCCAAATAATGGGTATTTTAAATTTAACCCCCGATTCATTTTATGAAGCTAGCCGTCATTCAAATATAGAAAGCGCCATAGCGCAGGCCAATTTATTTATTCAAGAAGGTGCAAGCATTATTGATATTGGCGCACAAAGTACTAGACCGAGTGCTCATATGGAAGGTGCCGAAATCGAAATTCAAAGACTCATTCCCTACATTGAAGCCATTCACCAATCTTATCCAAAACAACTTATTTCGGTAGATACTTTTCATGCTTCAGTGGCAGAGGCTGCTTTAAAAGCGGGGGCACATATTATTAATGATATTAGTTGTGGAGGCTTTGATGAAAATATATTGACTGTGGTGGCTAAAAATAATGCAGGTTACATTGGTATGCATTTAACTGGTGGCATGGATAGTATGCATAAAGTGGAACCAAGAGAAGATATTATAGCAACAGTTATTAGATATTTCGAAGCTAAAAAGAAATTATTATCAAAATATGGGATTGAACATTGGGTCATTGACCCTGGTTTTGGTTTTGGAAAAACAGTGGAGGAGAATTTTACGATCGTTAAAAAAATTAATGAATTAAAAATATTGGAGCTTCCTATTTTATTGGGGGCTTCTAGAAAATCCAGTTTATATAAAACATTAGGCATTGAATCAAAGGATGCCTTAAACGCTACCACCATTGTAAATACAGTGGGTTTGTTAAAGGGCGCCGATATTCTTAGAGTGCATGATGTAAAAGAAGCTGTTGAAATAATTCAATTACTTCCCTATCTAAAATAAAAATGCTCCTCTTATTAGGAGAAGCATTTTTGAATTCATAAAAACTTAATTATATTAATTTATAATTTTCTTTAAATTATTTAAGCTACTTATTATTTTTGCATTGGTGGCGGTGGAGGTGCAATAGTGCTTGCTTTTGGAGCAGCCGTTACATCTTGTATTTCAATATCAAAGGCTAAGTTATCATAAGCCTTAATAACACCATTTGCTTGTGGGCCATAAGCCAACATAGCTGGAATGTATATAACACCTTTCCCTCCTTTACCAAAATACTTTAATCCAATATCCCAGCCTGGGATTACACTACCTGAACCTACTTTTACTTCGTAAGGTTTAGCAGTAGGATCGTTAGGTTTCATATTAGAATCAAATACTTCACCCTTCAAAGTATATCCTTTGTAATAGACACTTGCAATTTTTGTAGAGTCAATTCTGTTAGCAGCATCACCTGCTTCTTTAGTAACTACAAATACACCTTCTGGAGACTGAACAGCCGTAATTTTATTTTTAGCTAAGTAAGCAGCAATATTGCTAATTTCTCTTGCTTTTTCTTTGTCTTGCTCTTTCTTGTAATCTTCATCTACTAATTTAACATCTGTAAATACATCAACAATTTCAGCTCTACCTAAAATAATATCTTTTGTTTTAAATACTTCATTTAATTGTAAAGCTTTCATACTTACTAAAGTATCAATGCTTAAAGAGAATTCAATCTTGTCTCCTTTTCTACATTTCATAATAACTTCTGTGAAAGTATATTTACCTAAACGAGCAGTATCAATAGGGAAATAAACAGGTATAACGTTAAAAGTTGTACTTAAAGTAGTGTCTTTAGATTTTAACTTGTACTCTACATTTAATTTAACGTATTGACCTTGTTGCAATAATTTTTCATTACCACTACCGTGTGTAATTTTGTAAGGCATACCAGAGGGGGCTTTTTCATATTGGTTACAACTTGCAAACAAGACAATAGCAGCCACTAACTTTAAACTTGATTTTATCATTTTTATTTTAATTGTGTTAATTGTGATTTATACTCTTTTATAATGGTTTTAAAATCGGTTGCGGTTTCCTCCACAGATTTCGAAGATCTTCCTCCAGCTGCATTAGCATGTCCTCCCCCTTCAAAATGTGTGCGTGCAAATATATTAACATCGAAGTTACCTTTGCTCCTAAAGCTCCATTTTCTTTCTTCTTCTCTGTCAATTACGATGGCAGCTAGCTTAATTCCTTCAATGGATAGCAAATAATTAACCAATCCTTCGGTATCCCCTGTTTTTAAATCGAATTTATATATGTCGGTCTTGGGTATGGCCATGATGGCTGTATTTAATTCAGGCATCACCGTCATTCTATTTAAAAAGGCATTCCCCATAAACTTTAATCTGCCTTCTGTAGAATTGTCATATATTTTTTCATGAATCAAAGAATGTTGTAGGCCTAATTCTTTTAAATGCGCTACTATTTTATGAACAGATGCAGTGGTTGAAGGGAAACGGAAAGAACCTGTATCGGTCATCAGTCCTGTATATAAACAAGCCGCAATATCAAGATTTATTAAATTAGGATGCCCGGATGCTACTATGAAATTATAAATCATTTCACAGGTAGAGCTCATCATCACATCACTAATACCATAGGCAAATGAAGGGGTGTCGGGCTGTTGATGGTGATCTACTAATATTTTAAGCGCTTTAGATTCTTTAATGATAGGTTCTAAATGCTTAGTTCTGTGTAGAATATTAAAATCTAAACAAAATACATAATCGGCAGCTTGGATAATAGTAGTCGCTTTTTCTTTATTTGCTTCAAAATCAATCACCTCTTCAGTTCCTGGCATCCAATCTAAAAAGGAAGCCCAATTAGTAGGAGATATGACAGATACCTCATGTCCCAACTGCTTTAAAAAATGATAAAGTCCCAAACTTGAGCCCATGGCATCGCCGTCTGGCTTTTGATGCGAAGTAATAACAGCCTTAAAAGGTTGATTCAGAAAGGGGTAAAATTGTTCAATTGATTCCATAGAGGCACAAATTTAATGTAAATCAGATGTTTTTCAGTAAATTTGCGCCTGCAATTAGCAACTACTAATAAAATAACTATGAACCGCACATTTACGATGATTAAGCCAGACGCCACTTCAAAAGGCTATACTGGAGCTATTTTAGACCAAATTATTAAGGCTGGATTTAGCGTAAAAGCCATGAAATGGACAAAATTAACAGTGGAACAGGCTGGTCAATTCTATGAAGTGCATAAGGAACGCCCTTTTTATGGTGAATTAGTAGCCTTTATGAGTTCTGGCCCAATTGTGGTAGCTATCTTAGAAAAAGACAATGCTGTTGCCGATTTTAGAAAATTAATTGGAGCTACCAACCCTGCACAAGCAGAAGAAGGTACTATTAGAAAGAATTTCGCAGCTTCTATGGGAGAAAATGCTGTTCATGGAAGTGACAGTGATGAGAATGCTCAAATAGAAGGAAACTTCTTCTTTGCAGCTACTGAAAGATTTTAATACTAAATAAGCCCTTAAGAAAATCTAAGGGCATTTAATTTTTTTATAATGATTTTTAATTCTTGCCACCTCTTGAAATAGGTTTGCCGTATTTTTTCTGCATAATCTCTTTCCTATTCTTGCGTACATTCACTTTACTATTTTTAGCCGATTTTTCGTGGAAGGCTGGCCCCGATTCTTCTTTCTTAGGCACTTTAATTTGAATAATCTTCATTCTCACTTTAGGCTTCTCGTCTTCGGTGAGTATCTCTGAAATTTCTAAATCGGCTGGTAATGCCAACATAGGAATTTTTTGTTTCATTAAAGTTTCAATTGCTTTTTGTAAAACTTTTTCTTTTGCTGTAATAAAAGTAATGGAGATTCCTTTTTTATCAGCTCTTCCTGTTCTACCAATACGGTGAATATAATTTTCTGGCACATCTGGGGTATCAAAATTAATAACATGCGTTACTTCAGCTACATCGATACCTCTTGCCATTACATCGGTAGCAATTAAATAAGTGTAAACCCCAGCTTTAAATTGTTTTACAGTATTGAATCGATGATTTTGTTCTTTGTTAGAATGTATTACCCCTACTCTTTCAGGAAATTTAGCCTCTAATTGTTCGAATAGTTGATCTGCCAAAGCCTTTGTAGCAGCGAATATGAGCACTTTTGTCATGGCCTCATTGCTAGCTAATAAAAGTTCTAATAAATTAACTTTAGTATTAAAATTGGGAACATCGTACCCATTTTGAATAATATTTTCAAGCGGTGTACCTGTTGGTGCAGCTTCTACTCTTATGGGTGCACTAAAATAATCATTCATTAATTTTTCAACATCATCGGTGATGGTGGCTGAGAAAAGTAAGTTTTGTCTTTTAGCAGGAAGTAGTTCTAAAATATTTGTGATTTGTTTTCTAAAACCTAAATTCAACATTTCATCCATTTCATCAATGACTAATTTCTTAATCATTTTAGTTTTAAAGGCGCCATTCATGATTAAGTCAAATAGTCGACCAGGAGTGGCTACTAAAACATCTGCACCCGACTCCAATGCAATTTGTTGTGTATTTATATTCACGCCTCCAAATACACCCACTGCATGCACACTCATATAAGGTGTTAATTTATTGACAGCTTCTACTACTTGTACCACTAATTCTCTTGTGGGTACTAATATTAATATTTGAGGGTCCTTATTTTTATCAAATTTCCATTGTCTTAAACAAGGCAATAAATAAGCAAATGTTTTACCTGTTCCAGTTTGCGCAATACCGCATACATCTCTACCCGACATTACAATAGGAAAAACCCTATGCTGTATCGTAGTAGCTTCTGTAAAACCTAGTTCTTCAAGAGCTCTTAATAAAGGGGTATTTAAATTTAAATCTTGAAATGTCATATTGCGTAAATGTGTCGCGAAGGTAGTTTATTAAAAGCGCTATTTATGGATAAATATTGAATTAATTACTTTCTAAATGAGTATACATTGATGTATATCAAATACTTATGAATTAATTAAGACGAAATTCCTTAACAGAAAATTAGAAAATTATTGTATTAAAATTGAAGGTATACTGCTTTAAAAAAATTATATTTAGTAATTGGAAATTTCACACACTTAAAAATTTTAATAAATGAAATTCAATAATCAACAAAAGCATTTTGGTTTAAACCTAATTAAAATGCTGGCTATTTTTATTTTAACAATACCATCACTGCAGGCATTCAGCCAAAATGATGATAATATTAATAGTAGAGATATTCTATACCTTACTTCTGGAGGTAAATTACATCCCTTACAAGCTATTATGGATATTAGACATTATACCATTGCCTTGGATGTGGATATCGCCAATCAATCTATTAGTGGATTTACTGAAGTAAGCTTGAATTTGTCTAAAAAAACAGATACGATTTTACTGGATTTAATTCATTTATATAAGGTTACTAAAATTAAAGTGAATAATAAAGCAGCCGCCTTCTACCAACACGACGATAAAATATTTATTACTGCTGCTGTAGGATTTGAAATAGGCAATCAAAAAGTGTTCATCGAATATAATGGTATACCTCCTGTGGCAGTTAAGCCTCCTTGGGATGGTGGATTTACTTGGAAAAAAGATAGCGCAGGGTATGATTGGATATCTATCAACATTCAAGGGGAAGGTGGAAAAATGTATTTTCCTTCTAAGGATCATCCAAGCGACGAACCCAATGAGGGAGCCGATTTAAAAATTACCGTGCCTTCTCATTTAGTAGTAGCAGGCCCAGGATTATTAATGAATACTAGCACTAAAAAAAATAAAGTGACATACCATTGGAAAACGAATTATACCATTAGTAATTATTGCATTTTATTTAATATAGGTAAGTATAAAGTGTATAAAGACGAGTTAACTACCATACTTGGCAATAAAGTACCTATTGAGTATTATGTATTAGAAGTTGATACCATGCATGCTAAAAAAGTAATTGCCACTAAAAAAAGAGACAACCAAATTTTAGAAAAATATTTTGGTGAATACCCTTGGGCTAAAGAAAAAATTGGAATTGCTGAAGTGCCTAACTCAGGCATGGAACATCAAACCATGATTACTTTTGATAATAAGTTTACTTATAAAACCATTAATGGTCAATATTATTCAGATAATTTGTTTCATGAATATGCACATGAGTGGTGGGCGAATAAAGTAACTAATAAAGACTGGGGCCATATGTGGATCCAAGAAGGCATTGGTACTTATTCAGAAGCATTAGCGATGTTAGAAATTGGAGGCGAGCCTGCTTACGATGAAATTATTGCTGGCCATAGACGTAATTCAAAAAATAGAAAGGCCATTGTTCCAGCAGGTGATGAAATTAATGAAGAAGAAGTGTATTCGGGTGGTGATATTTATGGCAAAGGTTCTTTTTTCATGCATAGTTTAAGATACTTAATTGGAGATGACATCTTCTTTCCTACTTTAAAAAAATTAGCTACTGAACCTCAGTATACTTATGACAATTTTGTAACAACGATGGATGTAGAAAAATTATTTAGTACAGCCACTGGAAAAGACTTAAAACCTTTCTTTGATTTCTTTTTA
>JABMML010000065.1 GCA_013205585.1 Chitinophagaceae bacterium
AAATGATAGTGATCAAATCACAATCATCGTAAAAGATAGATCCATCTTACCCGAAGGCTATCAGTGGGAGGAAAAAGGGCGTGAATTTAGTTACAAGGGTATGTTTTACGACATTGTTTCCATTGAAAAAACAAAGGAAGGCTGGATCATTAAAGCTGCATCGGATGAAGCCGAAGCAGCCATTGTAGCCAATCAACATAAACTGAATCATTTAAATAAAGAAGCGGAATCGAAATCCAGTTCTTCTAAGATCAAATTGAGCCTTAGCCTTGCTCTGTATGAATGTCCTTCATTCAACAAGCAAAGTTTAATCAACTATACTTTACTAAAAAAGAAATATTCATCTTATGCTACATCTATTTTAAGTAGCTATTCAACAGATATCTCGCACCCGCCAGAGGCTGTCTAATTTATAAGACAAACTCAAATAATTTATTTTTTATTTGATAGACGATTCATTTTCATTTTAAAATTAAGCATGCGTTTACTATTAAGCGTACTGTTATTTTTTGGTATGAGTTTGGAACTTCTGGCACAATCTGATACTACAAGCAAGCAATTGCAAGATGTAGTCATTTACGCGAATAAGTTTCCAACACTCTCAAAAAATATAGTACAAAGGGTGGTTGCCTTAACTGATAAATTATTATTAGAACAACAAGCTAATACGGCAGATATCTTAACAGCTTCTGGTCAGGTATTTGTGCAAAAAAGTCAATCAGGGGGTGGAAGCCCTGTGGTGAGAGGCTTTGAGGCGAGCAGGGTATTGTTAATGGTGGATGGTGTGCGTATGAATAGCGCCATTTTTAGAGCTGGTCATTTACAAAATATTGTGACTGTTGACAATATGATATTGGATCGTGTTGAAATAATTTATGGCCCAAGTTCTACTTTATATGGTAGCGATGCACTGGGTGGGGTGGTGAATTTATTTACCAAGCAGCCACAATTGAATATTTCAAATCTTAATATAAAAAAAGCGCCTTGGAAAGCAAATGGTAATCTGGTTTATAGATATGGCAATGGGCAAAATGAAAATCGCCAACATGTTGATATTAATATTGCCAATAACAAATGGGCATATCTAAGCTCATTTACCAATAGCAGTTTTGGAGACATGCGTCAAGGGAATAAAAGACTGGCCGCTTACCCAGACTTTGGTAAAAGACTTTTTTATGTAGCAAGAGAAAACAATAATGATGTCGTAAAAGACAATAGTGCATCTGTAAATATTCAAAAATTAAGCGGATACAATCAAACCGATTTATTGCAAAAACTATTATATAAGCCTAATGAAAACACTACACATTTATTCAATGTGCAAATTTCTAACTCTTCGAATATTAATAGGTATGATCGTTTAACAGAAACGAGTAAGGGATTGCCTGTGTATTCAGTGTGGTATTATGGCCCGCAGGTAAGAAATATGATTGGGTATAAATTAACTAAATCACAATTGAATGGTTATTTTCAAAAATTAACTACGAATGTCAATTACCAGCACCTTGAAGAAAGCAGAATGAGTAGAAGATTTAATTCCAATGATAAAGATTACAGATTTGAAGCAGTGGATATCTTTGGTTTGAATATGGATTTATTACACCAGGGTAAGTCTAGTGAATTAAATATTGGGGTAGAGTCTTATTATAATAATGTGGGCTCTACTGCGTATAGTAATAATATTGCTACAAATGTTAGAAGTGCTATTGCCACTAGGTATAGTGATGGACCTACCAATATGGCCAATTATGCATTGTATGCACAACACACTCAATTTTTGAAAGGTAATTGGGTATTGAATACTGGTTTGCGTTTGAACAATGTGCAATTGAATGCTAATTTCAAAGACACTGCACTTATGCATTTTCCATTCACAGATGCCAATCAAGATAATACTGCCATCACGGGGAATATTGGCATGGCCTACAATGGAGAAGATGGATTAAGACTTTCATTTGGTGCAAGCAGTGGATTTAGAGCTCCCAATGTAGATGACTTAACCAAAGTATTTGATACTAGAACGGGTTATGTAGTAGTGCCTAATAAAGATTTAAAACCCGAATACACTTACAATACCGAATTGAATGTATCTAAAACAACTTCGACTTATAGCATTGGTGCTTCCTTATTTTATACTTGGTTTAAAAATGCATTGGTGGTAGACAAGTTCAAATGGAATAATGCAAGTTCTATTCTATATCAAGGTGTCATGAGTGATGTGTATGCCACTCAAAATAAAGCCAAGGCTATTATCTATGGTTTTAATGTAAATGGATCTGCTAATTTAACACCTAATACAATTTTAGCTGCTAGCTATACTTATACTAAAGGAAACTATACTAATCAAAAGCTTATTGGCTTGAATACAGAATTACCGCTGGACCATATCCCTCCAAGCTATGGCAGACTGGGATTGAAGCATGATATAAAAAAATTCTCTGCCGAAATGTTTACCGTATTTAATGGCTGGAAGCGCATAGAGGATTATAATTTTAATGGAGAAGACAATGAAATTTATGCAACTAAAGAAGGTATGCCAGCTTGGCAAATTTGGAATATCAACACCAGTTTTCAGCCAAATAAAAAAATAAATTTCAGTTTTCAAATTGAAAATATAGCAGACCTTAATTATAGATACTTCGCAAGTGGTATTTCTGCTCTAGGTAGAAATTATATTTTAAGTTGTAGAGTTTCTTTTTAGCGCATCAGTGCTCCTACATTGCTTGAGAATATTTTAACGGCAATGGCTAAAAGAATGACTCCAAAAAATTTACGAACTGCTAGTAAGCCTCCAGGCCCTAGTAATCGTTCTATAAAATTGAGCGATTTTAAAACAGCATATACAATTACTAAGTTTATAAGAATACCTAGTGCAATATAGAGTTCATCATAGTTGGCTTTTAAAGACATAATAGTGGTAAGCGTTCCACTACCTGCAATAATAGGAAAGGCAATAGGCACCACCGCGCCTGAATGTGCATTTTTATCGCCTTTAAAAATTTCATGACCTAATACCATTTCAAGTCCTAATAGAAAAATGACAATAGAACCACCCACTGCAAAGGACTTTACATCTAATCCCAATAATTGTAAAAAAGGTTTTCCTATAAACAAAAACAATATCATAAGTGCCCCTGAAATAAGGGTTACTTTAAGCGATTTAATGGCCCCCGATTTTTCTTTCATGGCAATTAATAGTGGAATGGAGCCCACTATATCAATGACGGCAAACAAAGTAAAAATAACGGTCAGTAATTGGTCAAAATGAAATACCATAAAAAAAGCTTTGTATGAAGATACAAAGCTTTTTTAACTATTTAGAGTCGAACTAATTACTAGCTATTATTTTATCCTAAGACCTATCATCAACATTCGGCCTATGGCATTATATCCATTAATCTCATTAAATACCTTATTTCCTTGGTTCTGTCCATCTGCATACACAATAAAATGTTTATTGATGCTATATTGGATATGCGCATTCAACAAGGTATAGCTTTTTAAACTAACATCCTCTGCTGCACAACCACCCACATCGTAACGTTTACTAATATACCTAGCTGCAATACTTAAATTTAATTTTGCTATTTAATTTATAAGAAGGGCTAATGGTAAAAGTTTGGTTAGATCTATAGCGATTATGTTCATTCATTCTGCCACCTAGTTCTAATAACCATTTATTGGTACCATAAGATCCTGTACTAAAATCTCCTGAGAAATTGGGAATAGATTTATTTTTAGTAATAATATTAATGACGCCCCCAATGGCATCTGAACCATACAGAGTACTTTAGGCGCCTTTTAAAATTTCAATACGTTCAATCGTATTCAAAGGCACTAAGTTTATATCAAATTCATTACTAATCATAGAAGGATCGCCCACGGGCATACCATCTCAATATCTTCCGGCCTTAATTTTTTACAATCCCTGCTTTTTACCCGAAAGCTGTTGATTTTTTTAAACTAGGCAGGTCTTCTGGCTTGTTCTTCTAGGATGCGTCCTTCCCAAATTGCTTCAGTGGACTTTTTGCATCAATTGCTTTGCAGCAACGAACTTACAGCTACGGGAATAGCCCCCGATTTTAACGGGGTTCCCTTTTAATTATTTGCATGAACCTAATTCTGAATCAAGTTTAGTATTTATATATCCCTCACTATTTTTAATTACTAACGGGCTGTTGATAACTAGCCCATTTTTATTATATTTATAATTCATTGACTAGATATGAAGCAAAAGCAAGGCATTAATTTTTTTAGCCTTACCATGATTGTGGTGAGTTTGGTCATTGGTATGGGTATTTTTAAAACCCCTGCCACCATTGCAGCAAAATCGGGAACGCCCCTAATTTTTTTTAGTGCTTGGTTTATTGGAGGTGTAATTGCTTTATTTGGAGCACTCACTTATGCAGAAATTGGACAAAGACTTCCAGTGATGGGTGGCTATTATAAAGTATTTGCGCACTGCTATCATCCGGGCGTTGGTTTTACTATTAACGTTTTAATTTTAATTAGTAATGCAGCTTCCTTAGCGGTAGTGGCTTTAATTGGCGCCGACTATGTAAGTGATTTATTATTTGGGAGGCCATCTGGTACTTTATTTAATATTATAGTGGCCTCTGCTTCTGTGGGGCTTTTTTATATTGTTAATTTACTAGGGTTAAAGACAAGTAGTCGCACGCAGAATATTTTAATGGTGGTAAAAATTTCTTTAATTGTACTTTTAATTTCTTCTTTATTCAAAGGTGTTACGGTTCCTCCACATGGAATTAATGAAGGGAAAATTTATACCTATGATGGAACCAACGGCGCTTTACTCTTACTAGTAAGTTTAGTCTCTGTGTTTTTTACTTATGGAGGCTATCAACAAACGATCAATTTTGGATCGGAAGTAAAATCGGCCAAGACCATGCAAAGAGGCATTGTAGTAGGTATACTAGTAGTACTATTTCTATATTTAGCCATTAACTACACTTATATTAAAGTCATTGGATTTGATCAAATGAAAAATGCCAATGCTATTGGTTCTTTATTATTTGAAGCCTGGTTTGGAAAATTTGGGGCCAAGGTTTTTGATTTTGCCATGGTCTTAAGTGTACTTGCCTATGTGAATGTAATATTAATGAGTAACCCTCGAGTGATGTTTGCAATGAGTGAGGATAAAGTTTTACCTGCTATATTTCAAAAGAAACATCCAAAAACAGATGCCTTAGTACCTGGCTTAACTGTATTTGCTATTACTACTATACTAGTTACATTTTTTGGTAAAGGAGTTGATGACGTACTTAGTTTTAGTATTTTTTTAGATTGTATGGGTATG
>JABMML010000009.1 GCA_013205585.1 Chitinophagaceae bacterium
GACTTTAATTAAAAGCGCCTGCTGTTGACCCATTGAAAAAATAGAAATACTTGAAAATAGTAGAATAAAAGAAAGCCTGAATATAGAAGGCATTGAAAAAAATAAATTAAAATGTGGAGAATAGCGGGTTCGAACCGCTGACCCCTTGCATGCCATGCAAGTACTCTACCAACTGAGCTAATTCCCCTGAAGGGTGCAAAACTAAGCTCAAATGATTAAAGTTCAATGAAAACCCACTTAAATGTCCTGGGTTTAAACTTAATAATTTAAAAAATTAAATTTCTCCTTTACCGTCTAACCAAAGTTTAACTGCTTCAGTGGTAACCGATTTTGGACGCTCTAATGGGAAGCCTAATGCACGATCCCATGTTAAACTTGCCAAAACCCCTAAGGCTCTACTTACTGCAAATAAGACAGTATAAAATTCGTATTCAACAATACCATAATGTACTAATAAGGCACCACTATGTGCATCCACATTCGGCCAAGGATTTTTTACTTTTCCTAAAGATTCTAAAATAGGTGGCACTGTTTCATATATATTCCAAACTGTGTTCACTAGTTTATCGTTTGGTAAATGCTTTTTACCAAATTCCATTTGAGCAGTAAAACGTGGGTCTGTTTTTCTGAGTACTGCATGTCCGTAACCTGGAACTACCTTACCCTCATTTAATGTTTTTTTAACATACTCTACAATCTGCTCTTTAGAAGGACTGTCAGATCCAATGACTTCTTGCATTTCATAAATCCATTTGATGACTTCCTGATTTGCTAACCCGTGTAATGGACCCGCTAAACCATTCATACCTGCAGCATAACTTAAATATGGGTCACTTAAAGCAGAACCTACTATATGTGTTGTGTGCGCAGAAACATTACCGCCTTCATGGTCTGCATGAATGGTCATATATAAACGCATCATCTCTTTAGTGCTTTCATCTTCATAGCCCATCATATAGGCCAAATTACCTGCCCAGTCTAATAAACCGTTCGGGTGAATATGTTCGTTGTTCTTATATTTTCTTCTGTAGATATAGGCTGCTATTCTTGGTAAACGCGCAATTAAGTCCATTGAATCATCATACGTGTATTGCCAGTAATCTTTTTTATTCATCCCTTTAGCATATTCCTGAAAAAATTTACTTTGTGTCTGCAATGCCATTACTGCTGCAACATACATAGTCATTGGATGCGCACTTAACGGAAATGCATCTATTACATCAAACACATGTGAAGGTACATGACTTCTACGTTGCCAATTACTCGTAACTTTTTTAACATCTCTCTCTGCTGGTAATTCTCCAATCATCATCAAATAGAATAATCCTTCAGGTAATGGCTCTTGACCCCCAACTACTTTTGGTAATTTAACTTGTAATTCTGGAATAGAATACCCCCTAAAACGAATTCCTTCTTGTGCATCTAATAAACTAGTTTCTGTAACCAAACCAGTAATACCGCGCATTCCCTGATACACTTGAGAAAGTGTTACTTCGCCTATTTTTTTTTCGCCGTGTACCTTTAATATTTCTTTAATTTCTACAATGGATTCGGTAGCTTTTACTAAAAACTTTTCTTTTAATTCTTCCATATCATTATAATTATAAATGAAACCAATTTATTTTGCGGCAAAGTTAACTCAAAAAAAGGTTTACTTAGCTGCTTTTTTGTACAAATAATAGACCACCCATACAAAAATAATATTGGGTATCCAGGCAGCCAATAAGGGGGGTAAATTTCCCTTGGTGGAGAAGATAGTAGAGAACCTATCGGTAATGATGAAAACAGCTGCTATAATGAAGCCAAGGGCTAGGTGTGAGCCAGATCCACCCCTTACTTTATGGCCCGCAATAATGGCTCCAATAAGTGTTAGTAATAATACTGTAATGGGGGTGGCGTCCCTTCTATATCTTTCAATTTTTAGTTCATTTAAGACCTCCGACCCTCTAATTGCCTCCAATTTGATTTGTTTGATTAATTGAGGGGTGGTTAACTTATCCTTTGTGTATTTATCTTTTTCTAAATCAATGGGAAGAAAACCAAATTGTTGATTCGTGAATGAAATATAATTTAGCTGCTCTCTGTTATTAAAAACTCTTCTTACAATCACTTCAGCTAATAACCATTGCTTGGCGGCAGTATCCCATAAAATTGTTTCCGCTCTTAAATTATAAATCACCTTATCCCCCTGTACTTTATAAATGAAAAAATTATTTCCTCTTTTAGCTGCTGTATCGTATCCATAAATACCAGCGTAGGTAAAAGAATCTACTTTAAAATAAATATCGGTAGAACCTTGTATTAGTGCATTGTAACTTGAATGGGAATCGACATAAGCTGCTTCGAAACTTCCTCTAATAATATTGGCCTTCGGTATAAAATACAAATTCGATATCCATAAAAATAAACCTAAGAATACGCCACCAATCAAATAAGGCCTTAACCACCTATTATAAGAAGTACCACTAGCAAGTATGGCAATGATTTCAGTTTGCCCTGCCATTTTAGAAGTAAAAAAGATAACGGCTATAAAAACAAATAAAGGAAATAATAATGCAATGATATGCGGAATGAAACCAATATAATAATGGGTGAAAATTTCTGATGCAGAAAAACCAGAGCGCACAAAATCGTCTGTCTTTTCACTTCCATCAATCACTACTGCAATGACAGCAAATAAAAAGATAGAGAAAAAGAATACTTTTAAAAACTTATTTAATATGTACCAATCTAATTTTTTCAAATGATCTTTATTAATTTCTTTATAATCTTGATAAGCTGCTTTATAATCGTTTGCTAATTTGTGCAACCATTGTTTTTTTCCAACTAGAATAATCGTCTGCTATGATATGCGCTCTTGCCTGCCCTACTAACCAAAGATAAAAAGATAGATTCTGAATACTCGCTAATTGTAAACCTAATATTTCACCTGACATAAATAAATGACGCATATAAGCCTTCGTATAGTATTGACTCATTTCATTAGGAATACCCGGATCCAATGGTGAGAAATCGCTGGCCCATTGTTTGTTCTTAATATTAATAACGCCTTGAGAAGTAAATACCATTCCATTGCGACCATTGCGCGTAGGCATAACACAATCAAACATATCAACGCCTAAATCAATGGCTTCTAAAATATTCCACGGCGTACCCACACCCATTAAATACCTTGGCTTATTGACTGGTAAATTTTCACAACATAATTGTGTGAAATCATATAATTCTTGCTCCGACTCTCCCACACTTAATCCACCAATAGCATTACCCACTGCATTTTTTGAACTAATATATTCACAAGACGCTTTTCTTAAATCGGCATAAGTGCCTCCTTGTACAATGGGGAATAAGTTTTGCGTATGGCCATATAAATCGGGTGTTTCGGCTAACCTATTAAAGCATTTGTCCAACCATAAATGAGTAAGATTCATACTCTTTTGCACATATTCATATTCACTAGGATAAGGCGGACATTCATCAAATGCCATGATAATATCTGCACCAATACTTCTTTGAATATCCATTACTTTTTCAGGACTAAATAAATGCTTGCTGCCATCAATATGAGATTGAAATAAAACACCCTCTGGTTTAATTTTTCTATTCGATGCTAATGAAAAAACTTGGTAGCCACCGCTATCGGTTAAGATAGGTCGGTCCCAGCCCATAAAACGGTGTAAACCACCAGCAGCCTCCATTACTTCTGTTCCAGGACGTAGATAAAGATGATAGGTATTGCCTAAAATAATTTGTGCGTTAATATCTTTTTTAAGTTGCTGTTGTGTAACTGCCTTTACAGAACCAATGGTTCCCACAGGCATGAATATGGGGGTCTGAATCTCACCATGGTCGGTGGTAATAGTACCTGCCCTTGATGCCCCTACTTTGCTTTGGTGTGCTAAGTTAAATTGAAGTGCCGCCATGTCGCAAAGGTAAGGTCAAATAGGCTATTTTTCCACATTCAATCTCCTACTGAAGTAGTTGAAGGTGCATGCTATACTTTTGTATCATGTTAACTAACCTTCCGCTGTCAAACATATTGATAGGCAGTTTTATAGGCATAATTGCCATGCAGCTGTTTTATTACTTATACTTCTTTCTTAGATTAGCTATTTATAAGAAGCCCGAAAAGGCAACGCATATGGAACACCCCATTTCGGTAGTGATATGTGCACGTGACGAAGCCGCTAATTTAGCCAATAATTTACCGGGTGTTTTAGTACAAGAATATAACACTACGCACGAAGTAGTTTTGGTGAATGATAATTCAGAAGATGAAACAAAATATTTATTAGAAGAATTTAAAAAATCGTTTAAGAATTTAAATCCGGTTTTACTTTCACAAGAAGCTAAAATGATTAATGGAAAAAAATTTCCTTTATCTATTGGAATAAAATCGGCGAAAAATGAAACCTTACTACTAACCGACGCCGACTGTGTACCTGCGAGTGAACATTGGATGCGACTTATGCAAGATGGTTATGATGAGGGTATTGAAATTGTACTAGGCTATGGCGCTTATAAAAAGAAACCAGGTTTAATTAATAAACTCATTCGCTTTGAAACTTTTCAAACTGCCTTACAATACTTTTCTTATGCCTTAGCGGGTATGCCTTATATGGGTGTGGGAAGAAACTTATCTTATAAAAAAGAAGTATTTATTCGCAATAAAGGTTTTTCTTCTATAAATCAAATGCCTAGTGGCGACGACGATTTATTTATTAACCAAGTAGCCAATAAACATAATACAGCCATTGTCATTGATAAAGATGCGCATACTTTAAGTGAACCGAAGACGAGCTTACACGATTGGATGAATCAAAAATACAGGCATTATACCACTAGTAAGTATTATAAATTATCTCATGCTACCCTACTTGCTTTTTACGCTATTAGTCAGTTTTTAGTATATCCCATTTTAATTACCGCCATTGTATTTACCAAAGAGTATATACTATTAGCTTCCTTATGGAGCATTAGAATGCTAATACAAGGAACTATATTAAGAAGCACTATGAAAAAACTAAATGAACTAGACCTTTGGCCTTGGTTTATTTTATTTGATTTTTGGTCTATCTTCTATTATTTATTTACCTTGCCTAGTGTATGGAAAGCCCCACAGAAAAATTGGAATTAATTACTAAGTATTTTGCCGATTTCACGCCTAAGCAATTAAGTCAACTCGAAGCACTTGAACCTGCATACAAAGAGTGGAATAGTCAAATTAATGTCATCTCTAGAAAAGATATTGATCATATTTACTTACACCATATTTTGCATTCATTAAGTATTGCAGCTATGGCTGAATGGGAGAAGGGCACACAGGTAATTGATATTGGATGTGGTGGCGGTTTTCCTTGCGTGCCGCTGGCTATATTTTTTCCAGAAGTGCAGTTTTTAGCAGTAGATAGTATTGCTAAAAAATTAAAAGTAGTAGACGCCGTTTGTGAAATAGCGGGCATTAAAAATATCAAAACACAACATACGCGTGTAGAAGAAATAAAGAATAAAAAATTCGATTACGCTATTAGCCGTGCCGTTGCACCCTTAAAAGATTTATGGAAATGGGCCGGACCTATATTACATAAAAAGCCCGATCAAGCCAATGCTTTGATTTGTTTAAAAGGTGGGGACTTGCACCAAGAAATATTTGAAAGTGGGCTGCGTCCTAAAATGATGTCTATTCATGACATTTTTCCAGAAGCTTATTTTGAAGAGAAGTTTATCATACAGGTTAAAAAGCCTTAATTATCTTCTCTCACTCTCTCCACGCATGCTCGAAAGTTCGTTCGATAAGATAATTAAGGCTTTTCATTTCTTTCTGACGCTTAGTTCAATAACTAATTAGGTATCTCTAATTTATTATTACTTCTATTAATATCAGGCATACGTTGGCTTGGATCAATCTCAATTGATTTCAATGAAGACAAAGGCTTGCTGGTTTCAAAAGTATAGCTAGGGGCTACCCATTGCCATTCTGTATGCACTATTCTTTTAACACTACCTTCAGCAGATTTAGCACCTAACATTAAATCCAAAGAGATATAATGCAGTTCACTAGTTCCATCTTTATAGGTAACAAGTACTTCAATAGGCATAGGAAATTTACCATTGCGTTGAATACTTATAATAGCGTTTGCATTATTGGCATTCACTTCAATATTATTTAAACCGTAATCAATAGTTTTAGTAGAGTTCACCCAATATTCTTTTAACCACTGCAATTGTATACCACTTGTTTTTTCTGCTACTCTTGTAAAGTCGTTGGCATTTGGATGCTTGAACTTCCAAGTATTATAGTAATTCAATAAAATAGCATCTCTTACAGAATCGCTTACTACATAGCCTAATAAGCCTAAAAAAGTGGCGCCTTTAGTATAAGCAGCGCTACTGTATGAATAATTGTAATTATAATGATCGGAATGTGTGCTCATGGGTTCTTCAATACCACTTTTTGCTAAAGTAAGATAACCTGCATAATTTCCAAATTGAATTGCGGGTAGTTGTGTTTTTGAAATCTCTAATTCAGCTTTTAATCTTGCTTTTTCTTTTTCATTGATATAAGGGGATAATGTTGCATAATTATTATTATACCAATAAGTAATATCATCTTCGGCATAAGAAGTAAAGCCTTCATCCATCCAAGGGAATAAACTTTCATTGGTGCCTAATACATGCTGGTACCAGGTATGCATCCACTCATGAATAGCAGTTCCAAGACCGGGGCCTTGTAATAAGGTACCCATTCCGTATTCCATGCCCCCATCTCCTCCTTGGATGAAGGAATATTGAGGGTAAGGATAAGCACCATATTTTTTCTCCATGTACGGCAATACTTTTTCAGCAGCCCATAAAATATTGGCCCATGCACTATCAGAAGAAGCATTCTTTTCTTTAAAATAAACATGCAAGGTTAAGCCTTTGCGCACTTCTTTAGATAAATGCTTGTATTTATTATCTGCAGCCCACATAAAATCATGAATATTTTTTCCAGTGAAATTCCAAGAAAGATTACCGAATTTATCGGCCACTGCATTAGGATTTTGCAAAACACCTGTAGCTGCCACCATATAAGATTTATCTAA
>JABMML010000066.1 GCA_013205585.1 Chitinophagaceae bacterium
CGATTTACCCGTTGCATAATCATAAATATGGTAAGGATAATTATTACCAATAAAGAAAGGCCATCCAAAGAAACCCGCCTTACGTGCTTGGTTTACTTCATCATACCCTTGAGGACCTCTTGTATCTAAACTATCTACATTGGCATCTGGGCCTACTTCCCCCCAATACAAATTACCATTCTTGGGATCTACAGAAATACGATAAGGATTTCGATTTCCCATTACATAAATTTCTGGTCTTGCTTTCTCTGTGCCTTTAGGGAATAAATTTCCTTCAGGAATTTCATAACTACCATCTTCTTTTACTTTAATGCGTAAAATTTTTCCTCTTAAATCGTTGGTATTACCCGAGCTACGACGCTCGTCATATTGATAATGACCAGGGCGGTCATCCAATGGCGCATAACCATGGCTTACATATTTTTGATTAGGCTCATCGAATGGAGTGGTATTATCACCTGTAGATACAAATAAAGTTTTGTTAGGACCAAAAGCAATAGAACCACCTGTATGGCAACAAATATCGCGTTGCTCATAAAATTCTAAGATTATTTTTTCAGAACTATTTAAAATAGTATCATTTTCTAAAGTAAAACGAGACAGTCTATTCACAGAAGAATCGGGAGCGCTGTAAAACATGTATACAAAATGATTTTTTGCAAAATCGGGATCGGCTTTCACTCCTAATAAGCCTTCTTCAGAATTTACACCAGGGGCATTGGTTTTCCAATACACATTTAAAAAACCTGCCTGCTTCACTTTTTTAGAAGTATTATTATATAAATAAATTTCACCACGACGCTGAACTACTATTACATCTAAATTAGGGAGTACTGAAATTTCAGTAGGCTCAAAGAAAGTACCTGTTACTAAATCGGTTTTGGTGAAATGGCTTTCATCTGGTGCAAATACACTGCTTGCCTTGCTATAATCAGCTGTATTATCTCCCATGGCATATTGAATACCTCCTAAAATATGTTTTAAATACAAAGGTTCTGAAAATGATTCATTGGTATGACCTAGTTCGGTATAAAATACTCTACCGCCATCGAAATTATGGTACCAAGCCATTGGATGCTTGTCGCCATTCTCTCCACCTTGGTAAGATTTTTCATCAATGCTTATAAGTACTTTAACATCAGGGTTTAAATTTTTAAAATTATACCATTCATCTGTTCTAGTCCAAGTAGCAGGTAGGCTATCGGTAGAAGGATGATTTTTATCGTTAATAATTAAGGTAGCTTCCTGATTGGCAGGATGACTTTTAAAAGAAGCTCCAATCATTTTCACATACCAGTTCCAATCATATTCAGCATCTGCAGCAGCATGTATACCTACAAAACCTCCACCTGCTTGCATATATCTTTCCACTGCAATTTCTTGATTACCTGCTAATAATTCAAGTGTGCTGCTTAAGAAAACGATGGCGGCATATTTTTTCAAGCTATCTTCTGCAAACTTATTTGCATTGGTAGTCGTATCTACACTAAAACCATTTTTATCACCAAGGTCTTGAATGGCTTTGACGCCTGTGGGAATAGACTCATGGTAATAGCCACCTGTTTTAAAGAAAACTAATATAGTGGGCTTGCTGCTTCTTTTACTGCTACAAGAAGCAAGGATGACTAACAAAAAGCAAAATAATGCAATGGTTTGAAGGGTAAAATGGACGGTTTTTTTCATTTGTTTAAGCGTTGTAAAGGGGGTTAATTGTGACAGTTAATTTCCTACTTTTTTTGCTCATGGCAAAATAAAGATGGACTAGTGGTAAATGCCTGTAAATGAGGTCAGTGAAATACTTATTGTACAATAAATGTAATTTCCTTGAAGAGGGGTTGGCCTTGTTTGCTAATTCCTTGAAGTACAATAGCATACTTGCCTGGTACATCGGATGTATAAAATGCAGTATTAATTTTACCCTTTGAAGAGGTGTTTATATTTGCAGACCAGTGTAATAAATGTCTAAAATCCGGGCTGCGGTTGTCTATCTGAGCTTGGTTTTCATAAACTGGAGCCATGAACTCTCTTTGAATTTGAAGCCCTTTATAATCAATTAAGGTAGCTCTTGGATCTAGTTCATAGCCTTCCATTTTCCCATTGTATGTAATAAAATTAGCAATACCATTAAAAGCCAGGTTGCCTAAAAAATAGGTTCTACTGATCACTTCTAGTTTTCTAATTTTTAAAGGATCGTATTCAATAAACTTATCCATATTTAAAATAGGCACACCATCTAATAAAACAAGTGGGGCTTTATCAAAGAAACGTTTGTTCTGGTCGTCATACACAGCTAATTGGAACCTACCTCCATTTTTAGATAAAGTAATTGGAGTAACATACTCTCTAATGACTTCTTCCATGGTAGTAAAGCGCGCATATAAGTCTAAGTAGTAAGTATAGTCTGGTTTATAATAAAAGGCATTACTGTCTAAACTAGGGGCTTGAAAACGATTTAGATAATCGGCTTTAAAATGGTTTTGAATTTCAATATTGCTATTTAATTGTTGAATAATTTCTTTATTCAATTTTGGTAGCATAATGGGCTCAATGAGTTGACTATTATTTTTACTTATATAAAAAGGGTTGTCTATTTCAATTTTATGTGCATAATACTTGCTGCTATCTGCTTGTAATATTAATTGGCCATCATTATAAAGCTGAGGAAATTCAAATTGAATATGACCATTTTCATCGCTAATGCCTGCTTTAAATAAAGTGTTTTTGCTTGGCATAGCAATAAAGCCTGTAACTTCTTTTGCGGTAGTATTCGTTCCTTTTTGCACCATTTTCCCTGTAATAATACTACCTGCATATTCTGGTAGGTATTTAAAACTTGGTGTAGTATTCGCTAAAACATTTTCCCATTTAAATCGGCGATATCCATTCACTAGCATTAATTGATCCATGGCTAGCAAGGTATTATTATTTACATTTTGGAAATAAGCGC
>JABMML010000067.1 GCA_013205585.1 Chitinophagaceae bacterium
AGACATTGCTGCTTTTAAACCTGTTAATGCTAAAAAAGTAGGCGTATTTGTAAATGAAACTACTGAAAAGGTAATTGATATAGCAACCAAGGCAGGACTAGATATGATTCAACTACATGGAGATGAAGATGCTGCTTACTGCGCTACTATTCAAGCAGCCTTTCCGGTGATTAAAGTATTTAGGGTTTCAAAAACTATACCCGATTTTGCTTTATTTGAAAATGTGGCTGCTTATTATTTATTTGATACCGATAGTGCCTTATATGGGGGAACGGGTCAGCATTTTAATTGGGAATTAATTAAGAAAACGCATTTCAATAAGCCTTTTTTCTTAAGTGGAGGTATTGGTGTTAATGATGTACAAGGTATACAAGTATTGAAAGCAGCCAATGCTGGCAAGGATTTAATGGCTGTGGATTTGAATAGTAAATTTGAAATAAGCCCTGGAAATAAAAATATTGAATTAATTAAAACTTTTATAAATGAATTTATTTAACGTAGACGAGAATTATCAAAATCCCACAATTGAGGGATACTATGGTGACTTTGGGGGAGCCTATATTCCTGAAATGTTATATAGTAATGTAGAGACTTTAAAAAAACAGTACTTGCAAATTATGTATGACCCTATTTTTCAAGCCGAGTTTCAATATCTTTTAAAAGATTATGTAGGAAGACCTACTCCTCTTTTTTTAGCAGAGCGTTTAAGTAAAGAAATAGGTGCCACTATTTATTTAAAAAGAGAAGACCTCTGTCATACAGGCGCGCACAAAATTAATAATACCGTAGGCCAAATAATATTAGCACAAAGATTAGGTAAGAAAAAAATTATTGCTGAAACAGGTGCGGGTCAACATGGTGTGGCAACGGCAACTGTTTGTGCCTTGAAGGGAATGGAATGTGTCATATATATGGGAGAAAAAGATATTGAAAGACAGGCGCCCAATGTAGCGCGTATGAAAATGTTAGGAGCTACTGTAATACCTGCAAAAAGTGGCAGTAAAACTTTAAAGGATGCCACTAATGAAGCTATTAGAGCTTGGATCAATGAGCCTAATGAAACACATTATATTATTGGAAGCGTAGTGGGTCCACATCCTTATCCGGATATGGTAGCACGCTTTCAAAGTGTAATTAGTGAAGAAATAAGGAAACAATTAAAAGATAAAACAGGTTCGGAACTTCCTACCCATGTGTTAGCCTGTGTGGGAGGAGGGAGTAATGCTGCAGGTGCTTTTTATCATTTTTTAAATGAACCTACAGTTCAAATTGTGGCGGTAGAAGCGGCTGGTCATGGAGTGCATTCAGGTTTAAGTGCTGCTACCACTCAGTTAGGTACACCAGGTATTTTACATGGTTCTAAAAGTATCGTCATGCAAACAAGTGATGGTCAAGTGGTGGAGCCGCATAGTATATCCGCTGGTTTGGATTATCCGGGTATTGGCCCCTTACATGCTTTTTTATATGAAAGCAAAAGAGGTATATTTTTAAGTGCTACCGATGAAGAAGCGCTAGCGTCTGCATTTCACCTTTCTAAAATTGAAGGTATTATTCCTGCGCTAGAAACGGCACATGCTTTTTCGGTGCTACCTAAAATGAATTTGAAGGCATCTGATGTGGTTGTAGTTTGTTTGAGCGGAAGAGGTGATAAAGATTTAGCTACTTATATGGAATATTTATAGAGTATAAAAGTATAGAGTAAAAAAAGTATAGAATAAGAAATAAGCCTAAAATAAAAATATGTCGAAATTAGAGTTAGTGTTTAAAGAAAAATCGAAGCGCATTTTAAATGTGTATTGCACTGCAGGCTACCCTTCATTAGATAGTACGATGAAAGTAATGACAAGTTTGCAAAAAAATGGAGCAGACATTATTGAATTAGGCATGCCTTATAGTGACCCCTTGGCCGATGGAGAAGTGATACAAGTAAGTAGCATTAAAGCCTTAGCCAATGGTATGAATATTGCTGTTTTGTTTGAGCAAATTCAGGATATGCGAAAAAGTATTACAATTCCAGTGATATTAATGGGCTATATGAATCCTATTTTACAATATGGTTTTGAAAATTTTTGTAAAAAAGCAAAAGAAGTAGGGGTGGATGGACTTATTTTACCCGACCTGCCTTTATTTGAATTTGAACAGTTTTATGGAAAAATAATTACAGAAAATAATTTAGATTTTATTTTCTTAGTGACTCCAGAAACGCCTGATCAAAGAGTAAAAAAATTAGATAGCTTAAGTAATGGGTTTTTATATGCAGTAAGTTCTTCTGCCACAACAGGTAAGGATAAAGACTTTAATGTAGTAGCCCAGTATTTACAAAAATTACAAGCTATGCAATTAAAGAACCCCATACTAGTGGGTTTTGGCATTAAGGACAAGGCTACCTTTGATGCAGCTACTGTGCATAGCCAAGGTGCCATCATTGGCTCTGCTTATATTCAGCAGTTAACTAAAGGTGGCGATATTGAAACTACTACTAGTCAATTTTTAAATAGTGTTTTAGGCGCTTAATCAAAAAATGAAAACAGTTATCATTAAATACAATGCAGGTAATATTCAGTCAGTGCTCTATGCACTCGAGAGAATAGGGGTATCTGCCCTGGTCACTGATTCAATTCAAGAAATTCAAACAGCAGATAAAGTTATTTTTCCTGGCGTAGGGGAAGCGAGTTCTGCTATGCAATACCTAAGAGAAAGAAAATTAGATACGCTTATTAAAAATTTAAAGCAACCCGTTTTAGGTATTTGTTTGGGTATGCAATTAATGTGTACCCATTCTACCGAAAATAATACTAACTGTTTAGGCATTTTTGAAGAGCAAGTAAAACAATTTGAAACATCTGACCCTACTATTAAAGTACCACAGATAGGTTGGAATACTATTACAGCATTAAAGACCCCATTATTTAAAGGCATAGCAGAAAATAGTTTCGCCTATTTTGTACATGGTTACTATGTAGCCAAAGGAAAGCATACTATTGCCACCACTAATTATATTCAAGAGTATAGCAGTGCCTTGCATAAAGATAATTTTTATGGACTGCAGTTTCATCCAGAAAAATCGGCTCTAGTGGGAGAGCAAATCATTCAAAACTTTTTATCGCTATAAAACGTAACCGCTGAATAAAGAAAATAAAAATAGGCAAAAAAAAGTAAGCACAAAAAATTATAAAAACGAGTTAAAACAAAGAATCAAAACAACCAATTAAATGCAAATTATACCTGCTATAGATATTATTGAAGGCAAATGTGTAAGACTTACCGAAGGGGATTACGCGCAAAAGAAAATATACAATGAAAACCCATTAGAAGTGGCGAAGGCTTTTGAAGGTATTGGCTTAATGCGTTTGCATTTGGTAGACTTAGACGGTGCAAAGGCTGGAGAGGTTGTGAATTGGAAGGTGTTAGAAAAAATTGCTAATAATACAAAACTCAAAATAGATTTTGGAGGCGGTATTAAAACAGAAGCCATTTTAAAAACTGTATTGGATACAGGAGCCACCTATGCTACCATTGGAAGTTTGGCAGTGAAAAATGAATTATTGTTTCAGGAGTGGATTGCACGCTTTGGGGCAAATACTTTTATGTTAGGCGCCGATGTTTTTGAAGAAAAAATTGC
Source organism: Chitinophagaceae bacterium (assembly GCA_013205585.1). Taxonomy (GTDB): domain Bacteria; phylum Bacteroidota; class Bacteroidia; order Chitinophagales; family Chitinophagaceae; genus Sediminibacterium. The sequence goes on from JABMML010000067.1 coordinate 3,623, forward strand.
CATTGGCGGTTGGATAGAGAAAACGGAGATATCTGTTTTTGATTTTATGAAATCTTATATAGATAGAGGGGTGCAACAGTTATTTTGTACCGATATTAAAAAAGACGGTAAACTAGAAGGCCCTTCCATTGAGCTTTATCAAAAAATTATAGAGAAGTTTCCAGCTTTGCATTTAATTGCCAGTGGAGGAGTAAGCTCTTTAGATGATTTAATTGAGCTAGAAGAAATTGGATGTGCTGCCGCTATAGTAGGTAAGGCCATTTATGAAAATAAGATTACCATTTCAGAATTAGCCAGTTTTAATTAAATCATTCATTCATTTCATTTTCAACGAATACTATTCATGTTAACCAAACGTATTATACCTTGTTTAGATATCAAAGACGGCCGCACGGTGAAGGGCGTAAACTTTGAGGATTTAAGAGATGCGGGCGACCCTGTTGAACTAGCTGCTTTTTATGCAACTGAGGGTGCTGATGAATTAATTTTTCTTGACATAACCGCTACTGTTGAAAAAAGAAAAACTTTAACTGAGCTAGTCAATAAAATTGCACATAAAATTAATATTCCTTTTACGGTAGGTGGAGGTATTCAAACAGAAGAAGATGTGCGCATTTTATTACAAAATGGGGCCGATAAAATTTCTATTAATACAGCGGCCTTTCAAAACCCTGATATAATAAGCCGGTTTGCCAAAAATTTTGGAAGTCAGTGTGTGGTGCTTGCCATTGATACAAAATTAGAAGCCGATGGTAACTGGTATGTTTATTTAAAAGGGGGGAGAGAGAAGACTAATACCTTAACCATGGATTGGGCAAGACAAGCAGTGGATTTAGGTGTAGGAGAAATTTTATTAACCTCTATGAATCACGATGGAACCAAGCAGGGTTTTGCCTTAGATATTACAGCGGCTTTATCTTCAACCCTGCCTGTACCCATTATTGCATCGGGTGGTGGAGGAACTGAAGCTCATTTTTATGATGTATTTACTGAAGGTAAGGCCGATGCTGCATTGGCTGCCAGCATATTTCATTATAAAGAAGTGGCTATCCCTAATTTAAAAAAATATTTAAACAATAAAGGAGTTGCTATAAGAATTTAATAAACTAGTAAAGAATTCAATAGCAAGTTTTAAATAAAAATTAGAAAAGACTAATAATAAGAACGAAGAATAAAAAGAATAAATAAAATAATAATAACTAATTATACTATTAATTATGAATATCAATTTTACAAAATACGCAGACGGTCTAGTGCCGGCCATTGTGCAAGATGCAGCAACAAAAACAGTTTTAATGTTGGGCTTTATGAATCAAGCAGCAATAGATACTACAATTGCCTTTGGTAAAGTCACTTTTTATAGCCGTTCTAAAAATAGGTTATGGACAAAGGGTGAAGAGAGTGGTAATTTCTTGAACTATATAAGTATGAAGGAAGATTGCGATCAGGATACTTTATTGATACAAGCAAGTCCTGATGGTCCTGTTTGTCATATGGGAACTGACACTTGCTGGGGAGAGGACAATAATAGTAGTATCGCTTTTTTAAATAAATTAGAACAAATAATTGCAGAGAGAAAAAATGCAGATCCTTCAAGCTCTTATGTAGCTAGTTTATTTGCTAAGGGCATTAATAAAATTGCGCAAAAAGTAGGAGAAGAAGCTGTGGAACTAGTCATTGAGGCCAAGGACAATAATGAACAGTTATTCTTAGATGAGTCGGCCGATTTATTATTTCACTACTTAATTCTTTTACAGTCAAAGGGTTATCAATTAGCCGATGTGGTTAAAGTATTAGCCCAAAGGCATAAGCCCTAAAATTTAATGCTTATCTTTGATATCTTAACTGAATAAATTAATTTTTCAATACATTAATATAAATACAATGACCAAGAAATTAGTGGTGCTTTCTATGCTTGCATTTTGCAGCATGAATTTAATGGCCCAGTCTTTAGAAATTAAAGGAAGCCTGAAAAATCTGCCAGACCAAACTGTAGTTACCTTATTAGATGGCATGGCCAATAAAGAAGTAGCTACAGCAACTGTAGTGGGAGGAAATTTTGAATTAAAAACAACGCTAGCAAGCACAGGTGTTTATGTTGTTTCCTTTAAAGGGACTAAAACACAGATTCCTTTATTTGTTGGAAATGATAAGCTTAGTATGGATGGAGATGTAAATGCACCTAAAGAAATAGTATACCAAGGTTCTCCAAGTCAAGATGTATACCAATCTTACATGAAGAAATTGGATCCTTTGATGTCTGCTTATTTTGGAAGTTTAGGTGCTATTCAGGCAGAAAAAGAGGCTACTAAAAAAGACTCTATTGGTAAACAAGCTGAATTACAATCACAAGCAATTATAGCTGAGTATGTGAGCGCAAGTAAATTAAATAATCAGTCTCCAGTGACCACTTTTTTCTTATTTCAGATGGCGAATATATTCCCAGCCGTAAAAGAAACCTTAACTGACTATTATGCTGCTTTAGAAGGGGATGCTAAAAAAGGAACTTTTGCAGACGTGATAGAGAAAACTTTACAAACTTCGGGCATCGGTAAAATGGGTTCGGTACTTCCAGAGTTCACACAAAATGATGTGAATGGTAAACCTATAAAGTTATCTTCTTTAAGAGGCAAATATGTATTAGTTGATTTTTGGGCTAGCTGGTGTGGCCCTTGTCGTGCCGAAAACCCGAATGTGGTTAAAACATATAACGCGTTTAAGAATAAAAATTTCACCGTACTAGGTGTGTCTTTAGATCAAGATAAGCCAAGATGGTTAGAAGCTATTAAAAAAGATGGCCTTGCATGGGCACATGTAAGTGATTTAAAATACTGGAATAATGAAGTAGCTGTTCAATTTGGTATTCAAAGTATTCCTGCAAGTTTCTTAATTGATCCTAATGGCGTCATTATTGGTAGAGACTTAAGAGGAGATGATTTAGTGAAAGCGCTTAAAGCAGTTATTAAATAGAATTAAGATTTAGTTCCAATAAAAAAAGCCTCCTAATGAATGGGAGGCTTTTTTAGTATGTTATATTTTTCAAGCTTTGGAATATTATTTTATGTATTTCTTAGCTAGCCAACTTTCTGAAATAGGCTGCAGCCAGTCTTTTTCCATAGAGGCTTTATTGGCTACTAAATTATTAAAGTATAAAGTATCTTTTGCTAAAATGCCATTTTCTAGGGCATAGCCCACTTGAGTAAGAGGAATTGTTTGTACTTTTTCTTTTACCCAAAATGCCAATAGTTCACGATTGAACATTTGTACATTGTTCATTACTTCAATTTGCTTTATAATATGCACCGAACTATCGGTGCTACAGCCACCCACGCCGGTTTGAGACTCGTCTGCCATTATCACAATGAACTGACCATATAATATAGTGGCAAAGCCCTTCACCGCTGCGCCATGGCTTTTCCAGTTATCGGTAAATGCTTCAAGTATTTCCTCGGCTTGAAATAGTTCAGGCAAAGTAAAAGTTCTATTACTCTGATAAATCCATGTTTTAGACATTGGATGAAAATTCTCTGGTAGTATGGTCTTTAATTCAACAGTCATTTTTTTAATTTATTTAAAATCAATTAAATCCTATTGCATTGCTTTTGCAATCATTTCTGCAATGTCTAAAACTTGAGTATTTACTTCTTCGTTTCTATTTTTAATGCCATCCGTTAACATGGTATTGCAAAAAGGGCAGGCGCTAGCTACAAAATCAGACTTGGTTTCAATGGCTTCATCTGCTCTTTCCATATTCACTCTTTTATCTCCTTTTTCTTCTTCTTTAAACATTTGTGCACCACCCGCGCCACAACATAGCCCCTTGGACTTACATCTTTTCATTTCTCTTAATTCCATATCCAAACTCTCTAATACTTTTCTAGGAGCTTCGTAAATTTCATTGGCCCTGCCTAAATAACAACTATCGTGGTAAGTGATTGACTTACCTTTCCATTCATTGCTATCGGTTATTTTAATCTTGCCTTGTTCAATTAGTTCTTGTAAAAATTGAGTATGATGAATGACTTCGTAATTACCTCCTAGTACAGGGTATTCATTTTTTAAAATATTAAAGCAGTGCGGACAAGTAGTCACAATTTTTTTAATAGAGTAGCCATTCAAAATTTGAATGTTCTGATATGCCATCATTTGAAACATAAATTCATTGCCGGCTCTTCTTGCAGGATCTCCTGTGCAAGCTTCTTCCTTGCCAAGTATAGCATAGTTAACACCTGCTTTATCTAATATAGTAGCGAAGGCCTTGGTTATTTTCTGCGCTCTTTGATCAAAGCTACCTGCACAACCTACCCAAAATAAAACTTCGGGGGTTTGACCACTTGCGATCATCTCAGCCATTGTATTTACTTTCATAGCTAGTTTTTTATGCTTGTTTTGTCCAGGCATCTCTATCGTCTGGTGCAAATTTCCAAGGTGCGAAATTATTTTCAATATTACTAAACATACTATTCCACTCCTGTGGTGCATTACTTTCTTCCATCACTAGTGACCTTCGTAGTTCCATAATAATATCTAAAGGAGATATGCTTATAGGACATTCTTCTACACAGGCATTACAAGTAGTACAAGCCCTTAATTCTTCCACTGTAATATAATCGTGCAGTAAAGATTTATTATCAGGCACAAAGCTTTTATGTAGGTCTATATTTTTGCCTACTGCTTCTAATCTGTCTCTAGTAGCCATCATAATTTTACGAGGGCTTAATAATTTACCCGTTATGTTCGCAGGGCAGGCCGCTGTACAACGACCACACTCGGTGCAACTATACGCATCCATTAAGTTTTTTGAACTTAGGTCCATTACATCCTTGGCGCCAAAGCTTGCAGGAGCAGCGGCCCCAGTGGGCGCTAGTTCAGGTTGCATCGCATATAATACTTCATTTTGTACTTCTGGCATATTATGCATCATGCCCTTGGGTGTAAGGGGCGCATAATAAGTATTCGGGAAGGCTAAAATAATATGTAAGTGTTTTGAATAGGGTAGGTAGTTCATAAAAATATAAATACCAATAATGTGCAACCACCATGCAGTATGTTCAATAATAAAAAGCGTATCACTATTTATTCCACTAAATAGAGGTTGAAGGCTTGATGAAATAATAAAATTTGTTTGCGTATCGGCTGCATTCATCACTAAGAACAAACCCATTAAAATAATTTCAGCAATTAAAATATAATTCGCATCGGTACGGGGCCAGCCTGCTAAGTCATTACTCATAAACCTTTTTAGTTTTAGCATATTTCTTCTTACTAAAAAGATAATACAAGCCACAAACACTAAGGCTGCTAGAATTTCGAAACTATTAATAATAAAATGGTATAAAGAAGCTAATTCAAATTTTTCAAAATAATTTTCAAAAATTCTGTGGGTACCCAATATTCCATCTGCCATAATTTCAAGCAGCTCAATATTTATAATAACAAAGCCCACGTAAAGAAATAAATGTAAAATGGCTACCACTGGTTTTGTAAACATTTTCTTTTGCCCTAGGGCCAATAAAAAAACATTTTTCCAACGCCTTGCTTTTTCATCATTGACAAAACCTGCTTTTCCTATTAAAATATTTCTTCTAATGCGAAGTAAATTCTTACTAAATAAATAGAGTGCCGTAGCAGTAAGAATAATAAAGAGGATTTGCGCTATAATAGCCATAAGGAAAATTAAGTTATCAAAATTAGTACAAATTTAACCCATTTTTGAAAGCCAAAAATCTAAAATGCCTACTTAATTGGATAACTTGCAATTATTGCTTAAAATTGCTTTTTAATTAGTGTAAATATGAGTCTGACAATAGCCCAAAAAGTTGAACAATGGTTAGCTGGTAATTATGACGAGGCCACTAAGGATGCTATTACCTTAATGCAGTCTCAGTCCCGCGATGAATTGGCCGATAGTTTTTATAGAAACCTAGAATTTGGAACGGGGGGCTTAAGAGGTATTATGGGGGTAGGTACCAATAGAATCAATAAGTACACCATTGGTATGGCTACCCAAGGTTTTGCGAATTACTTAAACAAGACTTATTCTGGCGAAAAAATTTCGGTGGTAGTAGGCCATGACAGCAGAAATAACGCAAGGTTTTTTGCCGAGACCACCGCAGAGGTATTTGCTGCCAATGGCATTAAAGTATATTTATTTGAAGCCTTACGTCCTACACCCGAATTAAGCTTTGCTATTAGAACGCTAGGGGCTAAGGCAGGAGTCGTTTGCACAGCTTCTCATAATCCCAAAGAATATAATGGGTACAAGGCTTATTGGAATGATGGAGGACAATTAGTGCCTCCGCATGATAAAAATGTAATCACGGAAGTAGAAGCTATCCAGTCTATTGATGATGTAAAATGGGAAGGAGGCGCTGCGAATATTGAACTCATTGGAACTTCTATGGATGATGCTTATACAAAAATGCTTCAAACATTAAGTGTGTATCCGGAAGTCATTGCTAAGCAACACGATTTAAAAATTGTATACACACCCATACATGGCACAGGCATAACACTAGTGCCAAAAGTTTTAGCTGCTTATGGATTTACCAATGTGCATATAGTAGAAGAGCAGTCCATACCTGATGGCAATTTTCCTACCGTGCATTATCCTAATCCAGAGGAAACGGAGACCATGAGCATTGGTTTACAAAAAGCCAAAGCATTAGATGCAGATATTATTTTAGGTACCGACCCTGATGCAGATAGAGTAGGCGTAGGTGTTAAAAACCATAAGGGTGACTGGGTACTAATGAACGGAAATCAAACAGCCGTTCTAGCTTTTGCGTATATGATGGAAGCGCGCAAAGCCAAAGGCATTGCCAAGCCTAATGATATGGTCATTACCACAATTGTGACTACCGCTATGATTAATGAAGTGGCTAAGCAAAATAAGGTGAACTGCTACAATGTATTAACAGGTTTTAAATGGGTGGCAGAATTGGTGAAAGCAAAAGAAGGCAAGGAAAATTATATTATTGGAGGGGAAGAGAGTTTTGGTTTAATGATTGGAGATCAAATTAGAGATAAAGACGCCGTAAGTGC
>JABMML010000010.1 GCA_013205585.1 Chitinophagaceae bacterium
ACTTAGGGTATATTATTTAGTAATATGTTCCATTTTTTGTATCTTCGTAGCCTTAAACTAAAAAATTTATGAGTAACGAATCTTCTAGCATGGGCAGTAAAATAACCATTGGGGTATTAGTATTAGTCATTGTTGGCTCTTGGATATATTTCAATAGTTCAAAAGTGGACATTATTACTACCTATGACAACAAAATAGCTGTGATTGATAGTGCAAAAGCAAAAATTCAAGCTGAATTTATAGAAGTATCTGCTAAAGCAGACTCTTTAACCAACCAAAATACTAGCCTTCAAGGTGATTTATTAGACAAGTCTAATCAAATTCAAAAATTGAAATCTAATATTAGCACTATTTTGCGTAAGCAAAATGCTACAGATGTAGAATTAGCAGAAGCAAAAACTTTAATTGCCGATTTAAATGGCAAGGTAACTAACCTATTTGCAGACCTTAGTAAGGCACAAGCTGAAAACAAAGATTTATCTGCAAAAAACGAAGTTTTAAATACTACGAATACAACCTTAAATACGAATTTAACAGCTACTCAAAAAGAGAGAGAAAGATTACAAGATATAGGTTCTACTTTACACGCCTCTACATTTAGCATTCAAGCTTTAAGAATTAAAGAGGATGGCTCTGAGAAAGTAACGAGCAACACTAAAAGAGCAAATACCATTCGTTTGTCTTTCCAAATTGACAGAAACAAAATCACGCCAACAGGATCACAAGAGTTATTTGTTTGTATTGCAGGTCCAGATGGAAAAGCTTTCAACGAAACTGGTAAAATTAATACAAGAGAAGATGGTGCTAAAGCCTATTCTAATAAGTTGTCAGTTCAATACGAACAAAATAAAGATTTACCTGTAAGCTATGATATCAAAAATATAACCTTTACGGAAGGAGAATATTTAGTAGAAATTTATCATAACGGTTTCAAAATTGGAGAAGGTAAAACTAAATTAACAAAGGGATTATTCTAGTAGACCCTATTTAAAAATAGTAGTACCAAAAGTATAAGTATTAAAAGTATTAGTACTTAATTCTTTCATAAGAACATGAACAGAAAAGGCCTCCCTTAAAAAGGAGGCCTTTTTTAATATCACTATTTAATAAAGTAAATACTTTACTAAATCTAGTTCACTAATTCATTGGTACTGCTAAAATCCTGCATCATACCACCAATAGGTATTTCGTTGTAGGATAAAGCATAAAACCATAATTGAATGGCAGCAGGAGAAATAGACTCTACAAAGAAATTGGCTTTGCTTAACAAAGGAATTAATTTGCTGCTTATTTCTTGCATATCACTTCCCTCTTCGGATAGCGTGTATGCATTGAGTAAACTTTTCAACTGTGCTAATTCATTGTCCAATAAATGATCGAAGGCATGCAACTGTATAAATTCCGAAACGGCTTCATACAACATTGCTTTGTTAGTAGCTTTCATACATATTGTTTTTTAGGTTTAGGATTACAATGCAAAGTTCAATACATTATGTTTCCTAATTGTTAACAATAGTCATTTTGACTTGCCTGTGGAAAACTTGACAAAAAATGTTTGTATACTTATTAATATTGACTAAGCTTTTAATAATCTATTGAAAATGAATTGGTTAGATTAAATAAAGTCTTAGAAATTATGCTAAGAGTTTAGCCTATAATCCAGATAAGTTCAACAAAATCGGGAGTATTCCTGAATTGGTTTCCTTTCCAGCCTTTGCCTAGGGTAGTATTGTGCAGTTAAATGTACTATGACGATCTGCAGTTTTAATTTGAATATTTTACTTTATTGTCTTTAAAACTCCTTGGTTTTCAGTACTTAATTCTAATTATATGTAGACAGATTTTTAGCCTTTTTACACATTGAATTATAATTTTAAGTATTTTACGGAATCGATTCAACCAATAACGATTAAACTAACGAATCTTATGAGCCAAACCAAACAACCTACCAATTCAGGTGCATTATCTACCCTTGTAGTGGTGTTCTTTTTCTGGGGCTTTATTGCTTCAAGCAATAGTGTCTTTATTCCTTTTTGTAAGCATAAATTTAACCTTGACCAATTTCAAAGTCAATTAGTCGATTTTGCTTTCTACCTAGCCTACTATATAGGTGCCTTAGGCCTATTTGCATATGGAGCATTTGGTGGTAAGGATTTAGTGGGTAAATGGGGATATAAGAAAAGTATTGTCTATGGCTTACTATTTTCTGCCATTGGTGCAGCTGCCATGATTATTGCAGTGAATGCCAATACATTTACAGGCATGTTAGTTGGTTTATTCATAGTGGCTTTAGGATTTTCTTTACAACAAACCGCAGCACAACCTTTTTCCATTGCATTAGGCGACCCTTCCACCGGCGCAAGCCGTGTGAACCTTGCAGGTGGTATTAATTCCTTTGGAACCTCTATTGGGCCTATTGTGGTAGCCTTTGCTTTATTTGGAAGCGCTGCTGCTATTACCGATGACCAAATTGCTGCACTAAGCTTAAGCAAAGTGGTGATATTGTATACAGCTGTGGGTATTTTATTTTTAGCCGCAGCCGCTATGTTTCATTTTTCAAAAAAAGTACCTCCAGGTATATCTGAAGAAAAAATTGAACCCGCTAATAAAGCTTTATACTTATTATTAATCATGACAGGCGTTTTAATTATAATGTTTGTGCCTATTTTTAGTAGCTATAAAATTGATCCTACTACTTTAACCGATGCAGGTAGGCACGATTTAGAAACCACGCGTTTAAAATGGTTATTTGGCGCTTTAGCCACTGTGGTACTGGGTTTATTGTATGCAAATTTCAAAGCACAGAAAAATGAAAGTGGTTGGGGTGCGATGAAATACCCTCAATTAGTGTTAGGTATGCTTGCCTTATTTGTATATGTGGGCGCTGAAGTTTCAATTGGTTCTAACTTAGGAGAATTATTAAAGCAAGCCGATTTTGGAAGTATCCCTTCTTCAAAAATTGCACCTTATATTTCTATGTATTGGGGCAGTATGATGATTGGCCGATGGGCAGGTGCCATTTCTGCATTCGAGTTTAAAAGCAGTACGAAAAAAATATTAACAGTAATTGTTCCTTTAGTAGCCTTTGGAATTGTAATTGCTGTAAACAGTATTGCCCAATACGACATGACTCCGCTATACATGTACATCGTTTGTATTTTCATACAAATTGTGGCCTTCTTCTTAAGTCAAGACAAACCTGCTAAAACTTTATTAATATTTAGTTTAATTGGAGTAGTCTCTATGTTAATTGGTGTATTCACTAAAGGAGACATTGCTATTTATGCTTTCTTAACAGGTGGAATTGCTTGTTCCATTATGTGGCCTTGTATTTTTGCCTTATCTATTGCAGGTATTGGAAAGTATACCACACAAGGTGCCGCTTTTTTAATCATGATGATTTTAGGGGGCGGTATTATTCCTCCTATCCAAGGTAAATTATCTGACTTCTTACAATCTTCTCATTTAGATACCCCAGGTTATGGTATACATAATTCATTCTGGGTACCTGTTTTCTGTTTTGCTTATATTTTAGTATTTGCCATTTCAGTAAAAGGTATTTTAAAGAAGCAAGGAATTAACTATGAAGAAACGGAAGCAGTAGCAGGACATTAATAATAATTTAAAATAAAAATTGAGCATGGATTCTTTTATAGCGGGGGTTGATATTGGTGGCACAGGTACCAAGTTTGGTATAGTAGATAATCTAGGTAATGTTTTATCATCTGATACAATGTCCACCAAGGGGCATGCGGATATTCATGCTTATATAGATGAGTTGTATGATAAATTAATGGTTCTTATTGACAAAGTGGGTGGTGTGGGATGTATTAAAGGTATTGGTGTAGGTGCTCCTAATGGGAATGTATATACGGGGACTATTGAATATGCGCCTAACCTTCCATGGAGAGGAATTATTCCTTTAGCTAAATTAATTCAAGATAAATTTAATTTACCTGTAAGATTAACCAACGATGCCAATGCTGCTGCAGTAGGTGAAATGACTTATGGTGCAGCAAAAGGCATGAAAAATTTTATTTTAATTGCCTTAGGAACAGGTGTGGGTAGTGGTATTGTGGCCAATGGAGAATTAATTTATGGATATGATGGAATGGCAGGAGAATTAGGACATACTATTATTATACCCGATGGACGCATACACCCTGGCACAGGGAAAAAAGGTTCACTAGAAAGTTATGCTTCTGCAACAGGAGTGGCAATATCGGCTGTGGAAATTTTAGATAATACCGACAAACCCAGTTCCTTAAGAAACATTCCTATTGATAAGATAGATTCTAAAGCAGTATTTGAAGCGGCCACTGCTGGCGATGAAGTAGCCAAAGAAGTATTTGAATACACAGGCAGAATATTAGGAATTGCTTTAGCCAACTTTGTAATGTTCTCTAGCCCTGAAGCCATTATATTATTCGGAGGCTTAACCAAGGCGGGTGATTTAATTTTAAAACCTACGCGTGAACATATGGAAGCGAACTTGATTGAAGTGTTCCAAAATAAAATTAAAATATTGGTGAGTCACTTGAAAGAATCTGACGCTGCTATATTAGGGGCAAGCGCCTTAATGTGGGAGTAAAGTTTCTTCTAACCATTTGTTTCTCCCCCATCCTGCTATCACATGTTTTTCTGAATGATAAGACGACCTCACTAAGGGCCCGCTTTCTACATAATCAAAACCCAACTCGTAGCCTATTTGTCTTAGTTCTGCAAATTCATCGGGATGTACAAAGCGTTGAACCGCTAAATGTTTTTTAGTAGGTTGTAAGTATTGACCCAAGGTTAATACATCGGTTCCTACCGACACTAAGTCTTTCATCGTTTGAATTACCTCTTCTTTCTGCTCTCCAATGCCTAACATAATACCCGTCTTAGTGCGCATGCCTCCTTTTTTCAGTGTCTCTAGCACGCCTAAGCTTCTTCTATATTTTGCTTGCACCCTTACTTTATGTGTAATACGTTCCACTGTTTCCATATTATGACTAACCACTTCTGGAGCCGCTTCTATGATTCGATTAATTTGTTCTTGTATACCTCTAAAATCGGGAATTAAAGTTTCTAAAGTGGTA
>JABMML010000068.1 GCA_013205585.1 Chitinophagaceae bacterium
ATCTTCTACCGATCCATTGAAACAACTAGCTGGCAAGAAACTTTCATTAGCTATATCGCTCATTTCAATTTTATGTCCTGCTTCTCTAGCTAGTATCATTATTTTACGCATTACATCGGTACCACCTAAATCTAATCTTGGATCGGGTTCGGTATACCCTTCTGTCTGCGCCTGTCGAACTACTTTTGAAAAAGGTATACTACCATCGTAATTATTAAACACAAAATTTAAAGTACCCGATAAAACCGCTTCAATTCTGTTAATATTATCTCCGCTTCTTATTAAATCGTTTAAAGTGCCAATAATGGGCAAACTCGCTCCCACATTGGTTTCAAATAAGAAAGCTGCATTGAATTCTCTAGCAAGTGACTTTAATTTGGCATAATGCTCATAAGGAGAAGAGCAGGCAATTTTATTACATGCCACCACCGATACTGTTTTGCCTAATAATTGCATATACACATCAGAAACTGTTTGATGCGCTGTTACATCTACAAATACACTATTGCGTAAATTATTTTCAAGTATAGTATTTACATATTGAGTAATATTTCCTGCAGGAGCTGCGGCTAATTGTTCGCGCCAATTGGTTAAATCAATACCCTCTGCATTAATTAATTGCTTTTTACTATTGGCAATACCTACAATGTTTATTTGTAAACGTAGTGTTGCTTGTAAATAAGGTACCTGCTTTTTTATTTGGTCAATTAATTTGCCGCCTACATTACCCGCGCCCGCCACATAGACATTCACCTGCTTATAAGTAGTTTCAAAAAATTCTTCATGAAGTACGTTAATGGCCTTGCGTATATCCTTTGTGGCAACCACCGCTGAAATATTTTTCTCTGAAGAGCCTTGTGCAATGGCTCTTACATTAATACCATTTCTTCCAAGTACCCCAAACATTTTTCCACTTACCCCAGGATGGCTTTTCATTTGCTCACCCACAAGCGCTAAAATAGAAACGTCTTTTTCTATAATTAAAGGCTCAACCTTCTGTGTATTTATTTCTTGTTCAAACTCAGCGTCTACGGCTATTTTGGCCAAATGTGCATCTTGCATATTCACACCCACACAAATAGAATGCTCCGAAGAACTTTGTGTGATTAATATAATATTGATTTGCTTTTTAGCAAGTGCATCGAATAATCTTTTAGAAAAACCTGGTATACCCACCATACCACTCCCCTCTAAGCTTAATAAACAAATATCACTTATACTAGAAATGCCTCTGATAAAATTTTTATCGGCAGGTGATTCATTTTTTATAATAGTACCAGCATGATTAGGATCAAAAGTATTTTTTATCCATACGGGTATGTTTTTTTGCATCACCGGCTGAATAGTAGGAGGATAAATAACCTTCGCGCCAAAATGCGATAACTCCATGGCTTCTTGATAAGAAATTTCTGGAATTTCTTTGGCATTTTGAACGATGCGTGGATCGGCTGTCATCAAGCCACTTACATCAGTCCATATTTCTAAAGCGCTTGCTTGTAAAGCAGCTGCATAAATAGCGCCTGTATAATCGGAACCTCCTCTACCAAGTGTTGTGGTATTGCCTTCCCCATCTGATGCCACAAAACCAGGCGCTATATATAAATCGAAAGCATTTTCAGGAGCTGCAAAATAATTTGCAATGGTTTTATAAGTAAGTGGCTTATCTACCACTGCATTAAAATAATTAGAATTGGTTTTGATTAAATTTCTTGAATCAATCCACTGTTGTTTAATACCCTTTGACTCAAAACTGGCTGAAGTAATTTTACTAGATAATAATTCGCCGTAGCTAATAATTTTATCCTGCATACGCATAGATAGTTCCTTCAGCATATATAAACCTTCACAATTCGTTTCTAATTCATTGATGAGTTGCTTCACCAAACTTAAAGTACCGCTTTGTTGTTGTATAGGAAGTAAAGCACGTACTGTATCTAAATGCTTTTGTTCAATATTTTGAATAATGGTTTTATAAGCTTCATTGCCTTGAGCAGCCGTTTGTGCTAACATTAATAATTGATCCGTGACCCCACTCATTGCAGAAACCACTACAATGGTTTTTTCTTTTTGTATACTAGTGCTTACAATGGCCACCATTTGATTGATTGCCTCTGCACTACCTACTGAACTTCCTCCGAACTTTAAAACCTGCATAACCCTTTTATTTTTCTATATTAAATAGCCGTATATATTATCGTCCTTGTTTATTTCATCATAATTAATATGATACTTTTTCATATTCTCAATAAGGGTAGTATGATCGGCCTTGGTTCTTAATTCTATTCCCAGTAGGGCTGGACCCGCTTCCTTATTGTGTTTTTGTATGTATTCAAATCTTGTGATATCATCATAAGGGCCTAGTACTTTATTGACAAACTCTTTTAAAGAGCCTGGTCTTTGTGCAAAGCGAATTAAAAAATAATGCTTTAATCCCTCATAGGTTAAAGAACGTTCTTTAATTTCTTGCATGCGTGCAATATCATTATTACCACCACTAACAATACATACAATGGTCTTGCCTTTTATCTGATCGGCGTAATGGTCCAAAGCCGCCACAGACATAGCGCCTGCGGGTTCCACTACAATGGCTTCTTCATTATACATTTGTAAAATAGTAGTACAAATTTTTCCTTCTGGCACTAAATGCATATCGTCTAAAGCATCCTTGCAAAAAGAGAAAGTGACATCACCCACTCTTTTTACAGAAGCGCCATCGACAAACTTATCTATGTTTTCTAATTCAACAGGCTCTCCCGATTTTAAAGCCCAAAACATACTAGGCGCGCCTTCTGGTTCTAATCCTATAATTTTTGTTGTAGGAGAATGCTGTTTAAAATAAGTGCCTACGCCGGCGCTTAAGCCACCACCGCCTACGGGTACAAATAAATAATCGATAGGGTCCTTGGTAAATGTTTTAATATCTTCTAAAATTTCTACACCCACTGTGGCCTGTCCTTCAATAATAGAAACATGGTCAAAGGGAGGTATGAATGTCATTCCGTGTTCTAAAGTATAAGCCTTCGCGGCCACTGCTGTATCATCAAAAGTATCGCCCACTAAAATTACTTCCACAAAATCTTCACCAAACATTTTTGTTTGATTTACTTTTTGTTGAGGTGAAGGAATTGGCATAAATACAACACCGCAGACGCCTAGTTTTTTGCAACTATAAGAAAAGCCCTGTGCGTGGTTACCTGCACTAGCACAGACTACCCCTTTTTCCAATACTTCTTTAGAGAGCTGACTCATCATATTATACGCGCCTCTTAATTTATAAGAACGTACAATTTGTAAGTCTTCTCTTTTAAAATAAACATTACACTCATATTTACGAGACAAGTTTGCATTGAACTGAAGCGGGGTATGTGTTACCACCGACTTCAATCTTTTGACTGCTGCCTCAATATCGAGTGTAGGTTTATTTATTTTCTTTGCTTCACTCATACTTTATCACTTTTCTATTTTATCCTAACTAAATAATTCTAAAGAACTATTTACCTGGTTGATTCTCTGGTCTTAAACTTCTTACAGTTTTTCCCGCTTGCCACATTTCACTATTGTGTAATTCAGCTAATTCCACTTCTAATTTCTCACGGTAATCAGCTTTACTATTTAAGTCAATAGAACGAGCCGATTCTTTTCCTGTAGCAACACTATTGTATAAGTCTGTAAAAACTGGCATAGTCGCATCGCGGAATTTTTTCCACCAATCTAAAGCACCTCTTTGAGCAGTCGTTGAACAGTTGGCATACATCCAATCCATTCCGTTTTCTGCAACAAGTGGCATTAATGATTGTGTTAATTCTTCCACTGTTTCATTGAATGACTCAGAAGGGCTATGTCCGTTTTTACGCAATACTTCATATTGGGCTGCAAAGATACCTTGAATTGCGCCCATTAATGTGCCTCTTTCCCCAGTTAAATCAGAAAAAACCTCTTTTTTAAAGTTAGTCTCGAATAAATAGCCCGATCCAATAGCAATACCTAGGGCAATAACTCTGTCCCAGGCCTTTCCTGTAGCGTCTTGGAAGATGGCATAACTAGAATTTAAGCCACGGCCTTGCAAGAACATTCTTCTTAAAGAAGTTCCAGAACCTTTAGGGGCTACTAAGAATACATCCACATCGGCTGGAGGTATAATACCTGTTTGCTCATTGAAAGTAATACCAAAGCCATGAGAAAAATACAAGGCCTTGCCCGGAGTTAAATGTTTTTTAACGGTTGGCCACATCGCAATTTGTGCAGCATCACTTAATAAATAACAAATAATAGTTCCTTTTTCTAAAGCTTCTTCTATTTCAAATAAGCTTGTGCCTGGCACAAAACCATCTGCAATTGCTTTATCCCAACTTTTTGAATTTTTTCTTTGTCCAATAATAACATTAATACCATTTTCTTTTTGGTTCAATGCTTGACCAGGACCTTGAACACCATAGCCAATGACTGCAATAGTTTCATTTTTTAAAACCTCCTGTGCTTTTGCTAATGGGAACTCTTCGCGAGTAACTACATTCTCTTCTGTTCCGCCGAAATTTAATTTTGCCATTTTAATATTTGTTTAGATTTTTTGTTTAATTAATTTATGTTTTTAAATAGTTCTGTTACTTTTTTATTTGATCTTTATTTTATACTCCTTTTTTATTATGCTTTATGTAGGTTTTTTATTGAAGATTTATTGATAAAGATTTTACATGGTAAATACTGCTTCTCTTTTACCTAAGTATTCATTTTCTATCACTTCTTCACTAGGTTGCTTTTTTTCAAAGTCTTTTAACTTTTCGTGAAAGCCGCTACTTTCCTTTATAATAGCCACTCTTGCGCTACGCACGAATTCCACTAAACCATAAGGCTCCAAGGCTTTCATGAGTTTATTGGTCTCCTCTCTATGTCCTGTTGTTTCAAAAACAATGAAATCTTTTCTAATGGCTACTGCACGCGCACCGTATTCTCTTAATAATCTTTCTACTTTTACTTTCTCGGTAATTTCTTCCGATAATACTTTATATAATGCAAGTTCTTGCCAAACAATTTCATCATTGGTATTGAAATAAGCTTTTAATACTTCTACCTGCTTTTCAATTTGTCTTACAATTTTAGTCACCACATCACGCGACTCCATTACTACAATCGTGAAACGGTGTATGCCGTCAATTTCAGAGGGAGATGTATTTAAACTTCCAATATTAATTTTTCTTCTAGAAAAAATAATAGCAATACGATTCAATAACCCTACTTGGTTTTCGGTATACACTGTAATTGTGTATTCTTGTTTTTCAGTATTTGTTTCCATATTATTAGATCTTTAATTTATCTGTTCTTTATTTTCAACTTTACTTTTAAATATTTGAGCTCGTCCTATAGACTCGCTCGAATAAGACTTCAGTGCTTCGCTACTTCAGTCTTATTTCAATCTTATTTCAGATACGCTACAACCCTGTGGTACCATTGGAAATACATTGTTTTCTTTGCCCACCATAACTTCTAACAAATAAGAACCCTTATGTGCTAGCATAGTTTGAATGGCAGTTTGTAAATCCTTTCTGTGCTCTACTTTAGATCCATCAATGCCATAAGCCTTGGCTACCATTACATAGTCGGGACTTTGAATATCTACAAAGGAGTAGCGCTTGTCGTTAAATAGTTGCTGCCACTGACGCACCATGCCTAAGAACTGATTGTTTAAAATCATTATCTTAACATCCACCCCTGTTTGCATAATAGTGCCTAATTCTTGAATAGTCATTTGTATACCACCATCTCCAATCACTGCAATGACAGTTCTATCCAGTGCACCAAACTTGGCTCCAATAGCTGCAGGTAAAGCAAAACCCATGGTACCAAGTCCACCCGATGTTACATTGGATCTGGTTTCATTAAACTTAGCGTATCTGCAAGCCACCATTTGATGCTGGCCTACATCCGTTACCACCACTGCATTTCCTTTCGTTGTTTCGTTTACAATACGTATCACTTCACCCATGGTCATTTCTTCCGTACTAGGATTCAATTCCTCTTTTATACATTGATCATATTCTTGTTGTGTATAGTCTGCAAAAACTTTTAACCATTCTGATCTATCTTTTTCTTGAATACCTAAAGTAAGCAGTGGCAAAGTTTCTTTGCAATCGCCCCATACACCTACATGTGCTTTTACATTTTTATCTATCTCTGAAGGATCAATATCTAAATGTATCACTTTAGCTTGCTTTGCATACTTATCTAATCTTCCAGTAACACGGTCATCAAAACGCATACCCACTGC
>JABMML010000069.1 GCA_013205585.1 Chitinophagaceae bacterium
AATAAAAATAATGCTTTAGCCATTTATAAAAATGCAAATAAGCAATTACAGAAAAAAGTATTAAGCACAAGGGGTATACTTGCTAGTTATAAAGTGGAATTGGTAGGCACGACCGATGACCCATGTGATAATTTGCAATACCATAAGTTATTACAAAAAGAAACATTGAAAATGCTTCCAAGCTTCAGGCCTGATCAAATTTTTCAAATTCAGGATAAGCAAGCCTTTATGCAATACCTACAGCAATTAGAAAAGGCAGCCAATTGTAAAATAAAAACCATCGCCGATTTATTGAACGCCTTAGAGCAAAGAGTAAATTATTTTCATGAAAATGGATGCCGCGTTGCCGACCATGGTTTAGCACAAATGCCCTCAAATTTAGTTTTAACAAATTCATTAGAATTCGAGTTCACTCAATTCATTCAATCGAAAAAACTAGTTCAGTTCTCGGCGCCTGATAATTTTGTAGGCGTAGTTTTATTGGCTCTTTCTAAAATGTATTATAAAAAAGGCTGGGTGCAACAATTTCATTTAGGGCCTATTAGAAATAATAATACGCGTTTGCAAGAGAAATTAGGTTTTGATGCGGGTGCCGATTCCATTGGCGATTATACCCAAGCAAAAACCTTATCTCATTTCTTAAATACATTAGATACCAAAGGGCAGTTATGTAAAACCATTGTTTATAATTCGAATCCGGCCGATAATGAGGTATTTGCTACGCTCTGTGGTAATTTTAATGAGAGCGGTATTCATGGAAAAGTACAGTTTGGTGCAGCTTGGTGGTTCTTAGATCAGAAAGAGGGTATTGAAAAACAAATCAATGCTATTTCAAATATGGGACTGATATCTACTTTCGTGGGTATGACTACCGATAGTAGAAGTATTTTATCCTTTGCAAGACATGAGTATTTTAGAAGGGTAATTTGTAATTTATTTGCCAAGGAAATGATGGCAGGGCTTTTACCCAATGATGAAAAATGGGTAGGGGCCATGCTTCAAAATATTGCTTATCATAATGCTAAAAACTATTTTAATTTATGAGTATAGCTAAGGTATTTTGTTTTGGGGAAATATTACTGCATTATGCACCTCCATTGAATAGTGACTTTATAAAAAGTCAAAATATGCCTTTTTATTTAGGAGGTGCTGAATTAAATGTAGCAAGCGCTTTAGCTAAATGGGATATGCCTGTAAAATATGGAACAGCAATGCCTTCTCATTTTTTAACAGACACTATTATTAGTGATTTAGCTAAAAAAAATATTGATACATCGGCTATTCAATTTTCTGGTCATCGTATAGGCTGCTTTTACTTAGCCACAGGATTAGATATGAAAAGCGCAGGGGTAGTGTATGATAGAGATAATTCTTCCTTTGCCTCCATTCAAAAAGGAAGTATTGCTTGGAAAGAAGTTTTAAAAGACGTGCATTGGTTTCACTTTTCTGCCATATCGGCGGCTCTAACACAAAATGCAACGGATGTTTGTGAAGAGGCTTTAATAGCCGCTACTGAATTGGGCATTCCAATTTCAGTTGACTTAAACTATAGAGCTAAATTATGGCAATACGGAAAAACACCTATTGAGGTCATGACTCGATTAGTAAAATACTGTACAGTCTTAATGGGAAATCTTTGGGCGGTAGAAGAAATGTTAGGAATAAATTCAACTATAAAGTCAAGCGAAGGGTTTTCAACTGCGGATTTAGAGCAAGCGGCCCATAAGAGTATGACAATATTGAAAGAGCAATTTCCTTTATTAAATACAATGGCCTATACATTTAGGTTAGCTGATACTTATTTTGGAGTGATATTTAATAAAAATAATTTTTATAAGTCTCCCACCTATAAAATTATAGATGTAAAAAACATAGTGGGTACTGGAGATTGCTTTATGGCGGGTCTTATATATGGTATACGCCATCAGCATACACCAGAAGAAATTATCAATTTTGCGGCTGCAGCAGCGGTAGGTAAGTTATATGAATTAGGAGATGCCACCGAACAAAGCCTAGAACAAATTAAAAAAAGAATGCTATGATGACAGAAGATCAAATGAAAGCCTATGTGAAAAAGGTAAAGTTATTGCCTTTGTTTTATCATGATGATATTGCAGTGTGCAAAGAAATTGTCAAAGCGTTGTATGCAGCAGGTATTAGATGTATTGAATTTACCAATAGAGGGCCTAAGGCATTGGAAATTTTTAAATTATTATTAGCCCATAGAAATACAAATTATCCCGATTTAGTATTAGCTATTGGAACTATACAGCATCAAAAGCAGGCCGAGGCCTTTATAGAAGCAGGGGCCGATTTTTTAATTAGTCCATTCTTTGATCAATCCATAGCAGATATTGCTTATTTGCATAAAAAACTATGGATACCTGGTTGTATGACTTCCACTGAAATACATATTGCTGAATTAGCTGGTTGTGATTTGATTAAATTATTTCCAGGCAATGTTTTAGGGCCAGGTTTTGTTACTGCCATTAAACCTTTATTTCCTACACTTAGTTTTTTAGTTACGGGAGGAGTTGATACTAGTAAAGAAAATTTAACTGCCTGGTTTAAAGCAGGCGTGGTTGGTGTAGGCATGGGTAGTAAGTTAATGA
>JABMML010000070.1 GCA_013205585.1 Chitinophagaceae bacterium
GTGATAATGGCTGGGTAATGGGTTTTAGCAAGCGTAGCTTTTACTAGTTCGGCTTGAATGGCTCGCTCCATAAAGGCAGTGCGCATTTTTCGAAGTACTCCTTTTTTCCCAGTTAAAGAAATGGATTTCGATACAGTGGACTGATCGATGGCATCAAAATCGTTTTGTATAAATCGATAAGAAGCCAAATGGGTGGTGAATATTTGAATGGTGTCATCTCCTTTTAAGATAGTGGCACTTATTAAACTTTCTCCTGTTAAAAAGGGTAGGCGCTTCGCTTTTAGTATTTTATATTTTGAATAAATAATGGAGCCAGCGAAATAATCGTTTTGTGATACTTGAAAATCTTTAGAGAAAAAATGATAAGGATATTTTTTTATAAAATAATTAGCGTGGTTTGCAATATCATTAGGCCTTTCATTGGTATTGTACTCTTGTAAACAAATAATATCGGGATTCCACTTTTGAATAGAATAAGCCATATCCTCTGTGCGTAGTTTCAAACTACTTGAAGTATTTATACCATTAAAGCCTTTCACATTCCAACTTAAAACGCGAAGTACATTTTCTTTTCTTTTTTGTGCAAAGGGCGTACCCGGATGCCAAGCAAATACAGACCATACTAACTGCCAACCAAGAACAAGTGTGCCCAAAGGAACTAAGCTCATAATAGGCTTAGCAATTAACCAAAAAATACATAATAGAATTTCGACGACAATTAAATAAGGAGCTATTAAGCCTAAAAATCCGTTAATCCATATAAAGGAAGAAGGTGTAAAAAAAATGGGGTATAAAAATAAAAGGGATGCCAATAGATTCAAAAAAAGAAAAACTTTTTTTCCAAAATTTCTTACCCTAGATTTTTTTGCCATGCGTATAGGGATTGTAAAGACTATTTATTTTTTAGGGGCTAAACTATTATTTAACAAAGCTAATAGTTGATGCATCCATTTGCCTAAATCCCTGCCTTTATTTAATAACATTACATACAGAAGTCCTGTACTTGCTGCTACCAAATAGCTTACTACCAAGGCAAAGCTTGCATCCTCTAAACTTAGGGCTTGTATGATTAGGTATACTAAGGCTAATATCCATACCGGTATGCCTTTGCCTATATTTTTAAGTAGTCGGTAGTCTGGTGAAAGACTAACCACTGCCATGGCCAATGCCATCACACCCACTTGCGCTCCCATTATAGGCGCATCAGCCCCTAATAAAATATAAGAAAGCCCTGCTAGAATGCCTGCATAAAAATAAATAGGGAAAATATGTTTGTTGGCAGCTTGCTCTTGTAATAAATAACCAAAGGCTAATAACCAAATCATATTGGTGAGCAAAACCCAAAATCCATCATGCACCCAATAATAAGTTAAAATAGTCCAAGGCTGTTGCAAAAATTCAGTTGTACTACTTACTAAAATACTGGGCTGCATTATTTGCGCATAGAACTGTTCTTCTGGAAAGCTATTTAAATAATACACCACTTTAAAAAATCCAATAAAAGCATATACGACTAAATTAATAGAGAGTAGGGCTATTAAAGCATTATTGTCAGCGCCTAATAAAGGCTTGTTTGAGTTTTTATTTTGCATTAGTTAGAGGTTCCTTTCTTTTTCCAAATATATACCAATACAAATCCAATGAGCGCTCCTCCCACATGGGCCCATCTTGCCACATTATCTCCTGCTGCATTTTGTATGCCTTTGAATAATTCAAAACCAAAATAAAGTATACCTAACCATTTTGCTTTTACAGGAAATAGAAAATAAATATAGATATAGGTATTGGGAAATAAATAAACAAAGGCAATTAAAATACCAAAGACCGCACCACTAGCGCCCAAGGTAGCTGTACCCACTGTTTTATTATAATAGGTAGTCATTAAGTCCATCAGTTGCGGCGCTAAACCAGGCGTTGAAAGACTGACTTTATTGTCGGCAAGTATTTGTGTAAGTGGAATACGTTGCCTTGTAGCATAATTATATACAGCCTCCGTAAAACCCGAGGCATTGGTTTTACTGAGTAATAATAAGCGTTCATACTCATTGGTCAAAGGCACTAATTGATAAGATAAAATAGCTAGGTGAATTACAGCAGCCCCTACACCGCAGAGCATATAAAAAAGTAAAAACCTTTTAGGGCCCCATACATTTTCAAGTATGGAACCAAACATCCATAAAGCAAACATATTTCCTAGTATATGTGAAAAGTTTCCGTGCAAGAACATATGCGTAATTAATTGCCAAGGCTTGTATAAGTCGCTCTGCCATGCATGTAAGGCAAAATAATCTTCAAAAGAAAAAGTACTAGTGGGACCTGCAAAAGTATTTTGTGCTAAAAATACAAGCCCATTAATAATTAATAAGTTTTTTATAATGGTAGGAAGAACTTCAAATCGGGTGGGCCTAAATTGCGTCATGCTTTATAATTTGCGTATGGTGATTATAGTAAGTCCTTTCTTTTTAATTGAACTACATTTTCTATATGTAGTGTATGCGGAAACATATCTACGGGTTGAATTTTAGTAACCGTATACTTTTCATTTAACAAAGATAAGTCTCTTGCCTGAGTAGCGGGGTTACAACTTACATACACGATAATTGGCGCTTCCATGGCTAATAATTTATGCACTAGTTTTTCATGCATGCCTGCTCTTGGAGGGTCGGTGATAATTACATCGGGCTTGCCATGGGTTTCAAAAAATGCATCGTCACATATTTTAATCACATCGCCTGCAAAAAAAGCGGTGTCTGTTAAATTATTTAAACTTGCATTTATTTTAGCATCTTCTATCGCTTCTTCTACCACTTCTACGCCAATAATTTTTTTAGCATTTTTACTACAAAAAATACCAATGCTGCCTGTGCCGCAGTATAAATCATAGACAATTTCTTTTCCAGTCAGTTCTGCAAATTCGCGCGTAACCTGATATAGTTTTTCTGCCTGCTTTGAATTGGTTTGAAAAAAAGATTTAGGACTTATTTTAAATTGGAAGTCTTCTAAATATTCTGTGATATAGCCGCTACCTGAATATACTTGAGGGACAAGGTCCTGCATACTATCATTGCGCTTGGCATTAATAGTATATAATAAGGTAGTTATTTGCGGGAAGCTTTCAAGTAATGAATTAAATAATGCTTCACGCTTTTCTTTATCCTCATAGCCTAAAATTAAATTCACCATCCACTCTCCCTTGGTGGTATTGCGAATAAACATATTACGCACCCAGCCCGTATGCTCTTTAATGTTATAAAAAGGCATTTCGTTTTCTATTGCAAATGCTGCTACTGCTTTTCTTAAATCGTTGGTGGGTTCTGATTGTAAATAACATTTATCCACTTCTACTACTTTTTCAAAAAAACCTCTAGCATGAAATCCTGCCACCCCTGGCGATTTTTCAAGTGTACTTATATCTCCATTTTCAGCAGCAGCCTTCATGGCTTTAAATGCTGAAAAAGGAATAAATTTTTCGGTGGCAAAAGTATATTCCACTTTATTTCTATAGCCCTGGGTTTGCTCTGCTCCCATAATTGGTGCAATAGGCGGTAAGGGCACTTTAGCAATTCTTGTTAAATTGTCTACCACTTGTTTATGCTTATACACCAATTGTTGTTCATAAGGAAGCATCTGCCATTGACAACCGCCACATACTCCAAAATGACTACAAAAAGGTGTGACTCTAATACTTGAATAAGAATGAAAATGTTTGACAAAGCCCTCTGCCCAATCGGCCTTGTTTTTTTGTAATTGAATATCAACAATATCACCAGGTACGGCACCTTCTACAAAAATGACCTTACCATCCACTCTAGCCAATGACTTGCCCTCTGCGGCATAATCTTCAATTAATACTTTTTCTAATAATGGGGCTGGTTTAAATTTTCTCACAGAAACAAAGGTACTACCCAAGCATTATATTTAAGGTATATATTGTTATTTTTACCCAGCTTTTATAAAGAAAATAAAACAAGGATCCAATGAGAAAATTAGTATTTGCATTCATGGCGAACTTTCTATTGCCTTATTTGTTAATCGCGCAAAATACGAAGGCTAAAACAATTACAAGCGCTTCACCAGTAGGTCACTCCATAGAAATAGTTTTAAAGCCTTATCAAAATACAAAAGTTTATATAGGAACTAATTATGGAAAAAATAGGGTTTTAGCCGATTCTGCGCTGCTAAATGAAAAAAGTGAAGGCGTATTTAAATCTAAAACAAAATTAACGCCTGGTATTTATTTTCTAGTCTCTCCTAAGTATTCTATTTTATTCGATTTTTTAGTAGACGAATCACAACATTTTAAAATTATTGCAGACACCCTATCTATTAATGCATTTCAAATTATTGGCTCTAAAGAAAATGATATTTTTAAGGCTTATTCAAAATCAATTAATGATTTAGGTATACAATTAACTAGCCTTGAAAATAAATACAAAACTGCCACTAATGCCAAAGATTCTGCCAGCTTTAAAGAATTGTATTTAACTAAAGATAAAGAACTGAAAGCCGCTAGAACCACTGTGATAAATACCTATCCAAAATCTATGACCAGCTTCTTATTAAATGTTATGCAACGCCCGGAAGCCCCAGCCATTCCTAGTGTCAATGGTAAACTAGATTCACTATATCCTTACTATTATGTAAAAAACCATTTCTGGGACAATGTTGTTTTTAATGATAACCGTTTAATTCGAACGCCTTTTTTTGAAGATAAGCTAGATGAATATTTTAAAAATTATGTTGCCCGTGAACCCGATTCTATTATTGATGAACTTCAGTATATATTAACAGTGGCTAAAACAGGTAAAGAAATTTATCCTTTTTTACTTTTTAAATTTACCAATAAATATATTGCGCCAGAATTCATGGGACAAGAAAAAGTATTCATACACTTGTTTCAAAACTTTTTTGCGAAAGGCGATACAGTACTTTTAAATGAGGCTTCTAAAAAATCCATTACAGAAAGGGCTTATAGCATGATGGCCAATCAATTGGGCTTAGCTGCGCCTAGCCTAATTATTAACACCCCTGAGAATAAAAAAGTTTCTTTGTATGATCAAAAAGCGCCTTACACCCTTCTTGCTTTTTGGGACCCTATTTGTAGCCATTGTAAAATAGAAATTCCAAGATTGGATTCTTTTTACAAAGCTTCTTGGGAAAATTTACAAGTAAAAATATTTTCAGTGAATACTAATGCTAAAGAACTAGCTGCTTGGAAAACCTTTATTCAAGAAAACCATTTAGAAAATTGGACCCATGCGTATCAAACGGAGGAAGATTTAAATAAAGAAATAAAAGCGGGGCTTCCCACCACTATTCGTCAAAAGTATGATGTGTTTAAAACACCTACTTTTTATTTATTAGATGCTGATAAAAAAATTATTGCTAAAAACTTAAGCCTAGAACAATTCAACGATTTTTTACAAAACGCAAATAATAAATCGGCGCCTAAAAAATAGCTTCACTAAAATACAGCGGCCACTACATCTTTCACCACCTTCGGTTTACCTAGGGTATAGTAATGTAAAACGGGTACGCCAGAGGCTTTCAGCTCCTTGCTTTGTTGAATTAACCATTCTGTTCCTACTTGTTCACAAGCTTCATCGGTGGTGGCTGCCAACATCGCATTTTTTAAATCAGTAGGTATGTCTACATAAAAAATATTCGGTAAAATAGTTAACTGCTTTTTATTGGTAATAGGTTTTAGTCCTGGTATAATAGGAACAGTTATACCCATACTTCTACACGCCTCTACATATTCAAAATATTTTTTGTTGTCAAAAAACATTTGCGTCATAATGTATTCAGCACCCGCATCTACTTTTTCCTTAGCGCGCGCTAAATCAAATTCCATACTAGGCGCTTCAAAATGTTTTTCTGGATAACCCGATACGCCCATGCAAAAATTAGTCTTGCTGCCGTTCACAATATCCTTGTCTAAATATTCTCCTTTATTTAAGCCTACTACTTGCTCTAATAATTCAAGGGCCTGCTTATTACCATTGGGTTCTGGAATAAATGTTTTTTGATTTTTTTCAGCGTCGCCTCTTAAAACCAATAAATTATCAATACCTAAAAATTGTAAATCAATTAAGGCATCTTCTGTTTCTCTTTTGGAAAACCCTCCACAAATAATATGGGGTACTGCATCTACATTATAATGGTTCATTATGGCCGCACAAATGCCCACCGTACCAGGACGCTTACGCACATCAATTTTTTCCTGCGTACCATCTTCCTTTGTTCTTGTGATAGTTTCACTGCGGTGGTAAGTTACATTAATCCATGAAGGCTTAAATTCCATTAGAGGATCTAAGTGTTCATATATATAAGAAATGGTTTTACCTTTTAGAGGAGGTAATACCTCAAATGACACCAATGTGTCTTTGGCTTTCGCCAAATGTTCCGTCACCTTCATAATCAAATTGCTTTACTAGTGTTTGGGTTGTTTCTAAATAGAAACCTAACGCAATACGCTATGGTGCAAAAATATATAATATTATTAAGCTATAGATAGAAAAGCCCCATTTACCCTTATTTTTGTGTAAATTCCTACTGTGATACTCGCTATACATACCGATAAGTTAATTAAACAGTACAAGGGCCGCAAAGTTGTGGACCAAGTAAGCATTTCTGTAAGGCAAGGAGAGATAGTGGGCTTATTAGGACCCAATGGTGCAGGCAAGACCACCACTTTCTATATGGTGGTAGGTTTAATAGCCCCCGATGAAGGTCGTGTATTTTTAAATGAGGAAGATATAACTAGGCTTCCCATGTATAAAAGAGCACAAATGGGCTTGGGCTATTTACCACAGGAAGCCAGTGTGTTTAGAAAGTTAACGGTGGCAGATAATATCATGGCGGTTCTAGAAATGACTAAACTTACTAAGGGCGAAAGAGAATTTAAATTAGAAAGTTTATTAGATGAATTTAATTTGCATCAGGTGCGTAATAATAATGGCGATAGTTTAAGTGGGGGTGAAAGAAGAAGAACTGAAATAGCCAGAGCACTGGCGGTAGATCCTAAATTTATTTTATTAGATGAGCCTTTTGCAGGCGTAGATCCCATTGCGGTGGAAGATATTCAATCGGTAGTAGCCAAATTAAAATTAAAAGATATTGGTATTTTAATTACAGATCATAATGTAAACGAAACACTTTCTATTTGTGATAGAGCTTATTTATTAATAGAAGGAAAAATATTTAAACATGGTACTGCGGAAGAATTAGCAGAAGACGATCAAGTGCGTCGTTTATACTTAGGCACGAACTTTGAATTAAAACGCAAAGACTGGATCATTGAAATGGGCCAGAAAGCAAGATAAGCAAGCTATGAAAATATTTAGCCCCGCATTATCAAGATTAGCGCGCCTTCGTTATTGGAAAATTGAACATTGGGTAAACGACCCTATTTCGGCACAAAGAGAAGTTTTACAAGATTTAATTACACATGGTCAGTATACACAGTTTGGTTTAAAATATCAATTTGCAGAAATATTTGATATTCGAAAATTCAAAGCTACAGTTCCCATTCACGAATACGAAGACCTCAAACCTTATATAGAACAAATATTAGAAGCAGAAGACGGAGTGCTCTGGAACACCCCCGTAGAGTGGTTTGCGAAGAGTAGCGGTACCACAAGTAGTAAAAGTAAATTTATTCCGCTCACTAAAGAAAGTATTGAGGACAATCATTTTCAAGCGTCCAAAGATGTACTCACTAGTTATTATCATGCATTACCCGATAGTGATTTACTCACCGGAAAGTCGTTGGTCATTGGAGGAAGCCATCAGGTGCATCCTATTAAAGATGATATTCAATTTGGTGATTTAAGTGCTGTTTTATTACAAAATTCTCCTTTCTGGGCAGGCTTTATTCGTACACCAGAATTATCCATTGCCTTAATGGATGAGTGGGAAAATAAAATAGAAAGCTTAGCACAAAGTACGATTGAAGAAAATGTAACTTCTATTGCGGGGGTGCCTACTTGGACCTTGGTCTTATTAAAAAGAATTTTAGAAATTACGGGTAAGGCTAACATAAAAGAAGTTTGGCCCAATTTTGAATTATACATTCACGGCGGTGTTTCTTTCACTCCTTATAAAGAACAATTCAATAAAGTCATTGGACCTAATTGTAATTATTTAGAAATATATAATGCCAGTGAAGGATTTTTTGCAGCGCAAGATAGAATTAACGAAGAGGGTATGTTACTTTATTTACAACATGGCATTTTTTATGAGTTCATGCCAGTGGAGGAATATGGAAAGCCACATCCCATAACTTATGGATTAAATAAAGTGGTAATAGGAAAAAATTATGCCATTGTAGTAAGTACCAATGGAGGTTTATGGCGTTATTTAGTGGGAGACACCATTCAATTTGTAAGCACAAGCCCCTATAGAATAAAAGTAAGCGGTAGGTTAAAACAATTTATCAACGCCTTCGGAGAAGAGCTCATTGCAGATAATAGCGATAAGGCCATTAGTGAAACCTGCTCTGCCTTAGGCCTTACTATTAAAGAGTATACGGCAGCCCCTATTTATATGTCGGATCAAAATAAGGGAGCACATGAATGGTTAATTGAATTTGATGAAAACCCCAAGGACCTTGAAGCCTTTACCCTTTTATTAGATAAAAATTTACAAGCAGCCAATAGCGACTACGAGGCAAAAAGACATAAAAATATTGCACTAGGCCTTCCGCAAATAACAGCTGTGAGAGCGGGTTGTTTTCATGACTGGCTCAAACAAAAAGGAAAACTAGGTGGACAACATAAAGTGCCCAGACTCTCCAATGAGCGTAAATTTGTTGAGGAAATAAAATTGATTCACCAACTAGGATAATAAAAAACACAATGATTGATACTTTAGGTTGGATTGCGACCGCTATTGTAGTGGGTTCATTTGGAATACAGGATCAAAGAAAACTAAGGATAGTGAATATGTCTGGTAGTATTCTTTGGATTGGCTATGGTTTTTTAAAACAGGATAATCCTATTATATTTGTGAATATTAGTATTATGGTAATGCATACTTATTGGTTTATTAAAAATAAAAAATAATGAAACTATTAACAGGAAAAGTAGCCATTGTAACCGGAGCAGCACGCGGCATTGGCGCAGCCATAGCTCTAAAATTAGCAGCGCAAGGAAGTCATATTGCTTTTACCTATGTAAACGATAGTAGTGCTGAGAAAGCGTATAGTTTAGTAACTGAAATAGAAAAGCTAGGCGTGAAAGCAAAAGCCTATAAAACCAATGCAGCCGATTTCGCAGCTTGTGAAAGTTTCGTGAATGATGTAGTAGCTAGTTTTGGCACTGTAGATATTTGTGTGAACAATGCAGGTATATCAAAAGATAATTTATTATTACGCATGACCCCAGAACAATGGGATGATGTAATGAATACAAATTTGAAAAGCGTTTACAATATGACTAAGCATGTCATACGCCCCATGATGAAAGCAAAAAGCGGAAGTATTATTAATATGAGTTCTATTATTGGTATACGTGGTAATGCAGGACAGAGTAGTTATGCTGCAAGCAAGGCCGGTATCATTGGATTTACAAAGTCTATTGCTTTAGAAATAGGCAGTCGTAATATAAGATGCAATGCCATAGCCCCTGGTTTTGTTGAAACCGATATGACGCATTATTTAAACGAAGGAGATGCAGGAAAAGCTTTCTTAGATAAAATTCCTTTAGGACGTTTTGGTAAAGCAGAAGAAATTGCGAACACCACTTTATTTTTAGCAAGTGATTTAAGTAGTTATATCACAGGACAAGTTATAAGCGCTTGCGGTGGTTTGAATATTTAATAAAACTTATTAAATTCTTGCATCAATTTCTTTTTTCAAATCGGCATAAATACTTTCAACTGTTCCTTCTCCTGTTATGCCTACTACTTTATTAAACTGTGCATAGTAAGTAGCTACTGCTGTTGTTTTATCGTGGTACTCTTTAATTCTTGCACGTATAATGTTTTCATTCGTATCATCGCTTCTTCCCGATGTTAAACCACGGCCTAATAATCTTTTTACTAATTCTTCTTCACTTACTTCTAAGGCCAATACTACATTAATCTCATTATTTTTTTCTTTTAGCAATGTATCTAAAGCAATACACTGAGCTGTAGTGCGGGGAAAGCCATCAAATAAAAAACCTTTGGCCTCGGGGTGTGCATCCATAAAATTACCCACCATTCCAATGACTACCGCATCAGGCACTAATTGACCCGCATCCATATAACGCTTGGCTTCTATGCCTAATTCGGTTTGATTCCCCATTTCTGTTCTTAATAAATTTCCAGTACTAAGGTGTTGTAAGCCAAAAGATTCAATGATATTTTCACTTTGAGTTCCCTTGCCACTGCCCGGAGGGCCAAATAAGATTAAATTAAACATGCTGTTGAGTTGAGTTCAAAGATACAGAACTGACTTAAATTTTAAGTAGCAATCTCTGCCAATTATGAAAATTTCGATATTGCTAAAATTTTATGCTTCTCTAAACAAAATAGATGAATAGTTGTTAGTATTTTTAACATTGAAATAAGGTCTATGTATAAAATTATCTTTTGTTTACTATTATTAAGCACGGGAGCCTGCTCTCAGAGTCCCAATAATAGCCAATTAAAAAAAGCTCCTATGTCAGCAAGCCAAAACAAGTACTATTCTACAGCTAGTAAAGAGAAGTTAGTATTAGCCGATAGCGTTTGGAAACAAGTCCTATCGCCCGAAGTTTATCAGATTGCAAGACAGAAGGGAACCGAAAGGCCCTTTAGTAGTGCCTTTGAAACAAGTAAGGAAGTGGGCACTTTTCATTGCGCTGCCTGCGGCAACCCTTTATTTAAAAGTACGGCCAAGTTTGAAAGTGGTTGTGGCTGGCCTAGTTTTTTTGAACCCATCACCAAGGGCTCCATTATATATATTCCCGATAATTCACTTGGTATGCAACGTACCGAAGTAGAATGCGGAAAATGTAAAGGCCATTTAGGACATGTATTTGAAGATGGTCCTCCACCCACAGGATTACGTTACTGTATTAATGGAGTGGTACTAAGTTTAGAAAAATAATTACGTCTTAAATAAAGAAGATTTATTTACGCAGCAGGAACTAAACTTGCTTTGTGTTTTTTCGTGAAATAATACATTGCATACAGCGTTATAAATACGCCTACAAAAGAAAGTATCATCACACTTTGTGAAAAAAATTGGGTCCATTTTATTTGTAGGCTCATACCTTCTTTGACTAGCATCACAGATACACTTCCTACATAGCCCACAGAATCGGCTACATAAATAAAAAAGCCTGCATTGCCTTTCATTGAAAAAGCAGCAATGAGTCGATCAAAGAAAATAGAATTAAAAGGAATATACACTAAGTATAAACCAAGTCCTACAAATAGCATCCACCAGAAGGGATCTAGTAATTGTTGAGAAAAATAATAAGTAGAAACGCCTGCTATTATAAAACCCAATAAAATAAAAATATGGGCCACCATTAGGGCCTTAAAACTATTTTTAATAAATACCACAGCGCCCATTATAATTAAAATAAAAATAGTAATGGGAATTTCTGTTTGCGTAAATAGGGCGGGTCTTGAATTAAAGCCCATCTCCTTCCACATATCGGCTGAAAAATTATCGCGTATGTCTCTAAAAATAGTGGCGAATAAATAAATAGCTACAAAGGCAATGATGCCGGGTAAATATTGTTTTAATAAAAATTTGCGCTCTACACCGGTCATCGGAATGCGTTTAGTTCTAAGTATTTCATCTTCTTCGGAAGGTGGTGGTACTTTTTCTAAACCATAGACACATATAATAAGAGGTAAAGCAAAAACCAATCCTGTACAAAAAGGAACCCAAAATTCTGTAATATGATATTGCGCCATTAACCAGGCCCCCACCGACTTTACCCACCCCGATGAAAAAATAAAACTGACCGCTAGTGCTGCCCCAATGAAATCGGTGCTCTTGCGTCCTTCTACATAAGAAAAAACGACGCCCCATAACATACCTAATGGAAACCCATTTAAAAATAAGAATATGACATTATAAGGTGCAGGCACAAGGGCAAATAATAACCAAGCCAGCCAAGAAATACCTGTCAATAAAAAAATAATTTTATACCTATTTACTTTTTGAAGTCCTGAGATAAATTTAATGCCATAAAATTTAGCCAACATATAGCCTAGCATTTGACTAATGACTAACGCCGTTTTATATGCAATGGGGCCGAAGGTTAATCCGTCAAAAGTGCAAACAGTAAATGATTTTCTAAAGCCAAAAATAAATACATAAGTACCAAATGAAACAAGGGCTGCATATAGTGCGATGGATTTATCTTTGGATAAAACTGGCATATTTATCTTTTTTAATAGGCTTCTCAAATTTACATTTTAAACATGTATAATATTGACTAAATTAGTGTTTTATGAAACGACCTTCTATTTGTATTTCTCCCATTGATTGGGGCCTGGGCCATGCCACTAGATGCATAACCCTTATCAAGGCCTTTGAAAAATTAGGCTACCAAGTATTTGTTGCAACAGAAGGATACCATGAGGCCATTTTAAGAGAAGCCCTTCCGAATGCTCATTTTTTACACTTAAGAGGCTACCGTATTCGCTATGCTAAATGGGGGTTTACACTTCCTATTGTACTACTATTTCAAGTACCTAAAATTATATATAGTATAATTTATGAAAACAATTGGTTGAAAAAAGCACAAGCGCAATATGAATTTGATATGATTGTTTCCGATAATCGTTTTGGATTTTATCATAAAAATGTACCCAGTGTTTTTATAACCCACCAATTAAATTTACAATTGCATTTTGCTTGGGCCACTAAGGCTTTTCAAAAACTACAATATAATTGGTTAAAAAAATATACAGCTTGTTGGATTCCAGATATAGATGGGCCCAATAATTTATCTGGGGTCTTAGCCAATCCTAAAGATAAACCTAGCATACCTTTGTGGTATATGGGTTGTTTGTCAAGACTGATAGATGCACCTATTGATAACAGTTCTGATAATAATAGTGCTACTCATAGCGCCACCGCGCATAGTGCTACTCCCACCGTTTTTTTAGGAATTGTTTCAGGACCAGAACCACAAAGAACCTTACTTGAAAATTTATTATGGAAAGCGGGTAACAAATTAAATATTCCTTTTATAGTCATTGCAGGCACTCCTTCTAAAGAGGAGCCTAATAAAATAATTGCGGAAAATAAAAATGCTACGCTTTATGCACATTTAGCGGCACCTGCATTAGTAAGAGAAATTAAAAGAGCAGATTATATTATTTGCAGAGGGGGCTATACCACTTTAATGGAATTAATACCTTTTGAAAAAAAATTAATTTTTATTCCAACACCGGGGCAAACAGAACAACTGTATTTAGGAAAATTATGGCAGGAAAAAAATTGGGCAATCTGTTATGCGCAAGAAAATTTTAAATTAAATTTTGCTTTAGAAGAAGCGAAAAGTTTTCACTTTAAACAAGCGCCCTTTAAAGCTTTCTCCATAGAAGCACTTGAGGCTGCTATAAAGAAGTTATCTTTATAAATATGGCAGTTCAAAAAATTAATATTGACGAATTTATAATTGAAACAAGGGTAAGCATTGGTGTAAGCATTCGTTCAAGCATTATAATAGATGTAAGAAGCCCTGCAGAATTTGAACATGCACATATTCCGCATGCACTTAACCTTCCCTTATTTGATAATGAGCAGCGGGCTATGATTGGAACTACTTATAAAAAACAAAGCAGGGAAGCGGCTATTAAGGCGGGTTTACCGCTTTTTGGAACCAAGATGCTGCCTATGATTGAAACGGTGGAGGCTTGGATAAAGGATAGACAAAAAGAAAATGATTTAACGAAGCCCACCATATACCTGCATTGTTGGAGAGGCGGTATGCGCAGTGCGGCTGTTGCATGGCTATTAGATTTATATGGCTATAAAGTAGTTCAATTAACAGGCGGTTACAAGGCTTACAGGAATTGGGTGCTTGAACAATTTACAATTTCATACAGCTTAAAAGTTTTAGGCGGTTACACTGGCTCGGGTAAAACAGAAGTTTTACAAGCCTTAGACAAAAGAAATTATGCAGTGATAGATTTAGAAGGGCTAGCAAATCATAAGGGTTCGGCCTATGGTGCCATTGGACAATTGCCACAACCAAGTCAAGAAATGTTTGAAAATATTTTAGCCGAAAAATTATTGGAAGTCAATAAAAAACAAAAAAGTATTTGGATTGAAGATGAAAGTCAAAGAATAGGAACGGTTTTAATTCCTAGGCCCTTATTTCATTTAATGAGAAGCAGCCCTTGTTATTTTTTAACCATCCCTTTTGAGCAAAGACTTAATTTTATTGTAGAAGGTTATGGAAGCTTTGATCAAAAAAGTTTAATAGAAGCAACAATACGCATTCAAAAAAGACTGGGTGGCCTAGAAACCAAGACAGCTGTTGATTATATTACAGCAGGCGCCTTGAAAGAAGCATTTTCTATTTTATTAAAATACTATGATAAGTGGTATGAAAAAAATGCAAAAAAAGAAGTACTTCCTAAATTAGAATTAATTCCCGTTTCGTCTGAAATGGTCGATCCAGTTCATAATGCCCAATTATTAGAAAAGCTAAGTGAATGATGCCTATCATCTTTTATTATTTAAGTTTTTTGGCTATCTTCAATCGTATAAATTATGCAACAACTATTTGCTTGGTGGATGTTCGCCATTAGAGGCTGGAAAATTGAAGGTAAATTTCATTTTGAATTACCTAAGTCTATTATGATAGTGGCACCTCATACGCATTGGGTTGATTTTTTTATAGGAATAGCTGTTCGTAAAAAAATGGGTTTTGAATTTGTACATTTTTTAGGCAAGAGCGAACTTTTTTGGCCCCCACTAGGTTGGCTTTTACGTTATTTAGGTGCCTACCCGGTAAATAGACAGCAGAAGCAGAATATGGTAGACCAGGTAGTGGCTATTTTTAATTCAAAAGAGCGGTTTCACCTAGCGCTTTCACCCGAGGGAACCCGTAAAAAGGTAACAAAACTAAGGTCTGGCTTTTATCATATTGCCAAAAATTCAAATATTCCCATAGTCATGGTGGGTTTTGACTTTGCACAAAGAAGGGTGGTTTTTGCCGAACCCTTTTTTGCGACTGCCGATGAAAAAGCAGATAAATACAATATTGTACAGTTTTTCAAGCAGTTTACAGGCTATATCCCCGAATATGGGATCACCGAAGACCTGGAAAATTAACCTACTGTTTAACAAAATATTGTTTTTCCATATTAACTATATTAGTATTTTTGTCCTAAACCTACTTATATTCACTTCAAATAAAAAAGATACAGTATGAAAAGTAAAATTTTTTTAGCGCTTGCGGTTCTTAGCATTGGTGCTTATTCTTGCGTAAGTCCTAAGAAATTACAGGAAGCAGAAGCTAAATACGGCCAGTTAAATGGAGCGTATGCCGATTTA
This sequence comes from Chitinophagaceae bacterium, assembly GCA_013205585.1. Classification (GTDB taxonomy): domain Bacteria; phylum Bacteroidota; class Bacteroidia; order Chitinophagales; family Chitinophagaceae; genus Sediminibacterium. Next base: position 15,500 of record JABMML010000070.1, read on the forward strand.
CAAGGTAAATTCCGTGATGCACAAGACGCTATCACTAAAAGCAAAACAGATGCTGAAAGAGCTTCTGATAGAACAAAATCATTACAAAGCACAATTGACGATTTAAACAAACAAGTTGATTTCTTAAAATCTAATAACAATGTTGTTTTAAGTCAATTAAAAGATATGTCTGTTGTGACAGGTGCACAAGCAGAAAGTATTAAAATGTCATTAGATAATATTGGTGCTAAGGATTTATATATCCAAGGTTTACAAAGTTCAATAGCCCGCAAGGATTCTATCAACATGAATTTAGTGATGAACTTGAAAGGTGCTATTGGAGATTTAAACGATGGCGATATCAATGTAAAAGTGGATAAAGGTGTTGTATATGTTGATATTTCAGATAAATTATTATTTAAAAGTGGCAGCTTCAACATCACTGATAAAGCAAAAGTAGTTTTAGGTAAAGTAGCAAAAGTATTGGCTGCACAACCTGCTATTGAATTTATGGTAGAAGGCCATACCGATTCTAAGCAATTAATTAGCGGTGGTAATTTAATGGAAGACAACTGGGACTTGAGTGTGAAAAGAGCCACTACTATTGTTCGTGTATTACAAGATACTTATGGTATCGATCCTAAGCGTATGACAGCAGCTGGTAGAAGTGAATACATTCCAGTTACTGAAAACGATACGCCAGAAAATAGAGCTGCGAATCGCAGAACAAGAATTGTAATTCTTCCTCAATTAGATCAATTCTTCAAATTATTAGAGAAGAAGTAATTTCTTTTCTCGATCTTAAAATATTGAAAACCCTTCCTGTTCATTCGGGAGGGGTTTTTTTATGTAAAGTTTTTGTTTTTAGTTTTCCACCCTTACAATAATGAAAGTTCTTGCCCGTATCTTCGCAACATGCAAGAAGCGTATTTGAATGGTTTAAACGAAAAGCAATTAGAGGCGGTATTACATATTAAAGGGCCCTTGATGATTATTGCTGGAGCAGGAAGTGGTAAAACAAAGGTCTTAACCACCCGTGTGGCGCATCTAATGCATAGCGGGGTTGATTCTTTTAATATATTGGCACTTACTTTTACCAATAAGGCAGCAGCCGAAATGAAAGAGCGTGTTGAAAAAGCGCTAGGCAATACCGACGCGCGTAATTTATACATTGGAACTTTTCATAGTGTCTTTGCAAGAATATTAAGAGCCGAAGCAGATAAGCTAGGTTACCCAAAAAGCTTTACCATTTATGATACCGATGATTCTCGCTCAGTGATAAAAGCAGTGGTAAACGATATGGGTTTAGATGATAAATTATACAAACCCAATATTGTACATAATCGAATTTCGAGTGCCAAAAATGCATTGGTGGGGCCCGCAGAATACGCGATGGATACTTTTTTAAAGCAGGAAGATGCAAGATCGAACCGACCTGCCATTGCAGATATATATGCTAGCTATGCAGCTCGTTGTTTTAAAAATGGGGCGATGGACTTTGATGATTTGCTTTTTAAAATGCACGAACTCTTACAAAACTTTCCAGAGGTCTTACATAAATACCAACATAAGTTTAAATATATTTTAATTGATGAGTACCAGGATACCAATCCGGTGCAATATCAAATTGCTAAATTACTAGCAGCCGTGTATGAAAATTTATGCGTGGTGGGTGATGATGCGCAAAGTATTTATAGTTTCCGTGGTGCCACCATTGAAAATATTTTGCAATTTCAAAAAGACTATGACGATGTTAAGTTAGTGAAGTTGGAACAAAATTATAGAAGTAGTCAATCCATTATAGGTGTGGCGAATCATGTGATTAAAAATAATGTCGGACAAATTCCTAAAGAGTTATGGACAGAAAATGAAGTGGGTGATAAAATAAAGTTAGTACGCACCATGACCGATAATGACGAAGGAAAATATATAGCTGACGCCATTCAAGAAAATAAATTAAGAAATCATTTCTATAACAAAGACTTTGCAATTTTATATCGTACCAATGCACAAAGTAGATCCTTTGAGGAAAGTTTAAGAAGAACGGGCATTGCTTATAAGATATATGGTGGGCTTAGCTTCTATCAAAGAAAAGAGGTGAAGGATTATATTGCTTATTTGCGTATAATAGCTAATACCAAGGATGAAGAGGGACTTAAAAGAATTATCAATTATCCTGCAAGAGGGATTGGAAAAACCACCATGGAAAAATGTTTGGTCATTGCAGGTGAACAAAATATTACTTTTTTTGAAGTACTAGAAAAAGCAAAGTACTTTGGATTTAAAGCAGGCACGCTTACCTCTATTGAAGAGTTTGTGACCATGATTAAGTATTTTCAAAATCAACTTACTAAACATAATGCTTACGATGTAGCCGTGCAAGTGGGTAAGCATACTAATTTAGTAAAGGAATTATTTAACGATAAGTCTACGGAAGGTTTAGCGCGTTATGAAAACATTCAAGAATTATTAAACTCTATTAAAGAGTGGACAGAAAGCCCAAGCAATGACGACGGTGAATTAGGCGATAAAAGTTTAGGATCTTATTTACAACAAATTACTTTGATCACCGATGCCGATAACGACAACGGCAATGAGGACACCGTAAAATTAATGACAGTACATGCGGCTAAGGGATTAGAATTTGCCTGTGTATTTTTAGTGGGGCTTGAAGAATCTTTATTTCCAAGTGGCATGAGTGTAAATACAAGGGAAGAATTAGAGGAAGAAAGAAGATTATTTTATGTAGCAGTAACAAGGGCTAAAAAACATTTATGGTTAACCTATGCCAACACGCGTTACAGATATGGTCAATTAGTACAAAACGATCCTAGCCGTTTTATTGATGAAATGCCAGAAGAACAAATTGATAAGAGTAGTTCTGGTGGTGGAGCAAGAAATCAATCTAGTGGATGGGGATCCGCCTATGATAGAATGCAAGGCGAAAGCAGTAAAAAAACAGAGGGGTCTAAACCTAGTTACCTACCTGTTGTGGCGCCCCATACTTTAAATAAAAACCATATCCCTTCGGCTAATTTCACGGCTTGTGATCCTTCAGCGCTGGAAGCTGGCAATAAAATTGAGCATCAAAAATTTGGATTTGGGGTGATTAAAGAAATAGAAGGGTCGGCGCATAATCCTATTGCCATTATCCTTTTTGATAAAAATGGCGAGAAAAAGATTATGTTAAACTACGCCAAGCTTAGTATTATACCCTAAAAGCCTTTCGATATCGGAAAAATATAGGTTCAATTAGCCCAAAGCCCTCTTCCTGCTAGGCTTTTTTATTATTTTTGTAACGCATTGAATTAAAGAGCGGATTGAATTAAAAATTGAAATTATGATTACCACAGGCAATACCATTGTAAGTATCTATACCGAAATGACTCCTAACCCAGAAACGATGAAGTTTGTGGCCAACAAGCTCTTGTATCCTGGAAAAAGTATTGATATTGCCGAGGAAAATCTAGCCTTTGCTTCACCACTTGCCAAAGAATTATTTAGTTTTCCTTTTATTAGAAGTGTTTTTATAGCAAGCAATTTTGTGACGATTACTAAAAACACAGAGCAAGATGACTGGCAAGATGTAATACCTACTATTAAAACTTTCTTAAAAGAATATTTAGAGAATGGTGGCGTGGTAGTAAATGAAGAAGAGGTAGCTAAAATGAAACAAGAGGCTAGCAATACCGTTAACGCAGATGATGATGATGTAGTAAAGCGTATTAAAGAATTATTAGAAAATTATGTGAAGCCCGCAGTAGAAATGGATGGCGGTGCCATTCAATTTAAAAGTTATAACGACGGTATCGTAAATTTAATGTTACAAGGTTCTTGTAGCGGATGCCCTTCAAGCATGGTTACTTTAAAGGCAGGTATCGAAGGCATGATGAAGCGTATGATTCCTGAAGTAAAAGAAGTAGTAGCCGAGGCTGAGTAGTAATTTAGAAGGCCTTAATTAAATATAAGGCCTTCTAAATATACTCTCTTATGATTTTGTTCAAAAAATTAAAAATTTTTCGAACTTTTATTCTGTTACAACTTACCGTAAAGTTCTCTCAATTTTTCTCGACTGATCTTGCTTTCCCAATTAGGACCCAATGCATTTTCCCATAAAGGCTTCATACCAAGAGATACATTAATCATGGTATCGAACTGCTCTTCTGTTAAATTAGCGCAAATACCGGTAGGAATTTCAATTTTGTTTTTTTCTACCATGAACTTAAACTCTTCAACTCCTGCAGGATAATATTCTGCTAAATGATTCATCACTATACAATTACCAATACCATGCTTGGTGCCTAATAAATAACTAAGGCCATAGCTGACCGCATGTGCTACACCCACTTGACTATAAGCAATGCTCATACCGCCTGCAAAAGAAGCCATCATTAATTGATCATCGCATTCTTCATCCCATTTATCCTTCTGTACAAATATTTTTTGACAAAGGTCCAAGGCTTTTTCGCCGTAGCTTTTACTAAACTCATTTAAAAAAGTACCTTCTAAACTTTCAATACAATGTATATAACAATCCATGCCTGTATAAAAACGTTGATTAGCCGGAACGTTCTTTGTTAATTCAGGATCCAATACAATTTGATTAAAGGGCGTGAAGTCGGAGTTCATGCCTAGCTTACGTGTAGGTCCTGTTAATACAGTGGTGCGGCTTACTTCAGCGCCTGTTCCACTTAAAGTTGGAATGCCTACTTTATATACACCAGGAAGTTTTACCAAGTCCCAACCTTGATAATCTGCAGAAGAACCGGTATTGGTCATCATTAAAGCAACCGCCTTGGCTAAATCTAAAGTAGAGCCACCGCCAATACCGATGATACCACTCACTTCGCCAAACTCTACTTTTAATTCTGAAGCGAGCGCATCTACTTGTTTTGTTTTAGGTTCATGCGTAACATCAACATATACAATTTTATCTTTCCCTCTTAGTGGAATTCTACCGGCTAGTGGTTTGCCTACAAAAAAATGATCTAAA